>DATCDE010000329.1 GCA_036510875.1 Actinomycetes bacterium | reverse complement strand
CCGCGGCGCGCTGCCGAGCCTCCCGCTCGGCTCCGGCGGCCCGCTCGAGCTGCTCCACCCGCCCGGCCAGGGCCCGCTGCCGCTCCTCACCCGTGCGCAGGGCCAGCCGGGTCTCCACCTCGGCCTGCCGCGCGGCCGTGGCCGCGGCGCTCAGCTCCTCACGGTGGTCCTCCATCGGCTGCTGCTCGATCGGCTCGGCGCTCGCGGTGGTCAGCCGGCGGGCCAGCTCCTCCAGCGCCTGCCGGTCGACCGCCGCCGCTTCGTTGGCCCTCGCCAACGACGTGGCCAGCCGGGCCGCCTCCGCCGAGGCGGCCCGCGCCACCGAGCCCAGCTGGCCCAGCTGCTCGGCCACGGCGGCCATCCGCGCGTCGGACTCGTGCAGCCGGCTCAGCGCGGCGTCCACCCGCTCGGCGGCCTGGTCCCGCTCCTGCCCGGCGCGGGTGAGGTCGAACCGCAGCCGCTCGGCGCGGTGCGCGGCCTCGGTCAGCTGGTGCGTCGCGTCGTCGAACGCCGCCTGCACCTCGAGCAGGGACGGCGCGGTCGCCGACCCCCCGTAGGCGTAGCCGGCGCCGAGCACGTCCCCGTCGCGGGTGACCGCCACCACCGTCGGTTCGGCTGCCACCAGCGCGCGGGCCGCCGCTAGCCCCTCGACCACGGCGGTCCGGCGCAGCAGCCGGGTCAGCGACGGACGCAGCGCCAACGGCGCCTGCACCAGGTCCATCGCGTAGCGGGCCTCGCCCGGCAGCACCGGCCACGGTGCCTCGGACCCGTCGTCCTCGGCGCTGCCCACGAGCAGGCCGGCCTGTCCCGCGTCGTCGTCCTTGAGCAGCCGCAGCGCGTCCACGGCGGTGCCCACGCCCTCGACCGCCACGGCGTCCGCGGCCCGGCCCAGCGCGGCGGCCAGCGCGGTCTCGTACCCCGGCTCGACGCTGACCAGCGCGGCCACCGTGCCCAGCACCCCGGACAGCTGGTCGCCGGCCGCCAGCAGCGTGCTCGACCCGTCCTTACGGGCCAGCCCCAGCTCCAGGGTCTCCTTCCGGGCCACCAGCGCGGCCCTTTCCCGCTCCGCCGACCGCTCCTCCTCGCGCAGCTCGGCCACCCGGGCGTCCGCCGCGGCCAGCACCGCGGAGGCCCGCTCGTGCTCGGTGTCGAGGTCGACCTCACCCTCGTCGAAGCCGGCGATCTGGCTCTCCAGGGCGGTGAACTCCTGCTCGGCCCGCTCGGCCCGGGTGCGGGCCTCGGCCAGCGCCTCGCTGAGCCGGCCGATCTCCGTCTCCCGGGTCTCCAGCCGGCTGCGCGCGGCCCCCACCTGGCCGGTCAGCCGGGCCAGCCCCTCCCGCCGGTCCGCCTCGGCCCGCTCGACGGTGGCGATCCGCCGCTGCTCCGCGGTGAGCGCCTCCTCGGCCGCCGTGCGGGCGGCCACGGCCGCGGCCAGCCGGACCCGGGCCTGCTCGACCTGCTCGCCCAGCGCGCCCTCCTCGACCCGGACCGCGCGGGCCTCGCCCTCGAGCTCCTCCGGGTCACGGCCGGGCCGGTCGTCGACGGTCTCCTCGGCGGACAGCCGCATCCGCTCGGACGCCAGGGACGCGGTGCCGCGCAGCCGCTCGCGCAGCCCGGACAGCCGGTACCAGGTCTCCTGGGCCGCGGCCAGCACCGGCGCCTGGGCGGCCGAGCGCTGCTCCAGGTCGATCTCGCGGGCCTGCACCTGAGCCAGCTCGGCCTCCACCGACGCCCGCCGCTCGCGCAGCGCCGTCTCGTCGGCGACCTCCTGCTGCAGCGTCGTCCGCAGGTGCAGCAGGTCGTCGGCGAGCAGCCGCATCCGGGCGTCACGCAGGTCGGCCTGCACCAGGTGCGCGCGCTTGGCCACCTCGGCCTGCTTGCCCAGCGGCTTCAGCTGGCGGCGCAGCTCGGCGGTCAGGTCCTGCACCCGGGTGAGGTTGGCCTGCATCGCGTCCAGCTTCCGCAGCGCCTTCTCCTTGCGCTTGCGGTGCTTGAGGACGCCGGCCGCCTCCTCGATGAAGCCGCGGCGGTCCTCGGGGGTCGCCGAGAGCACCTGGTCCAGCTGGCCCTGGCCGACGATCACGTGCATCTCACGGCCGATGCCGGAGTCGGACAGCAGCTCCTGGACATCGAGCAGCCGGCACGACTCGCCGTTGATCGCGTACTCGGAACCACCGTTGCGGAACATGATCCGCGAGATCGACACCTCGGCGAACTCGATCGGCAACGCGCCGTCGGTGTTGTCGATGGTGACGACGACCTCGGCCCGGCCCAGCGGCGGGCGGCCGGCCGTGCCGGCAAAGATGACGTCCTCCATCTTTCCGCCGCGCAGCGACTTGGCGCCCTGCTCGCCCATGACCCAGGCGAGGGCGTCGACGACGTTGGACTTGCCGGAGCCGTTCGGCCCGACCACGCAGGTGATCCCCGGCTCGAAGCGCAGGGTGGTGGACGACGCGAAGGACTTGAAGCCGCGCAGGGTGAGGCTCTTCAGGTGCACGAGGAGGGCGCTCCTGGGCCGGGGCGGTGCCTGCTGACAGCCACCATCGGACGAGAGGACGAGTTCACAGCGCGGGGAAGCGCCCTCACCCTACCCCGCCTCGTGAAGCCGCACCGGTCCGCCAGGGCCGGGGGCGGCGAACGGTCAGGTGAGTGCGGGCTCCCGGTCGGGGACGGCAAGGAAGCGCTCCTGCGCTTCGTCCGCCACCAGCGAGGTGAGCGCCTCGTTCGCGGTCTTCAGCCGGTCGACCTCGGTCTCGAGGTCGTCTACCCGGCGGCGGAGCCGGGCGAGCTCGGCGACGACCATCGGGTCGGGTCCGCCGAGATGGCCGAGCAGGGCCTTCGCCATCGAGGGTCCTTCACGGTCGGGTGCCCGTGGGCACCAGGTCAGTGGTCGCGCAAGAGCCAGGCGTACGGGACGCCGGTGCGGTGTTCTTAGGGTCGCACTGAGATCACGAAACGGTCAACCTCCGCGGCCCGTCGCTCAGCCGACCGGGTGACAGCGTCAGCGCTCGACGAAGCCGGTCAGGTCGCCGCGGGCCGGCGACCACTGCTGGACCACGCCGCGGACCCGCCCGGGGGTGCCGGGCCCCTCCAGCAGCGCGACGAGCGCCCGGCAGGCCGGCTCCGGCCCCTCGGCGACGACCTCCACCCGGCCGTCGTCCAGGTTGGTGGCCCGCCCGACCAGGCCCAGCTCGAGCGCCCGGGCCCGGGTCCACCAGCGAAAGCCCACGCCCTGCACGGTCCCCCGCGCCCAGACGGTCACCCGCACCGGTGGCACCGGCGACTCGGTCACGGCCGGCTACCAGTGCGCCCGGCGCGGCCGGGGCTGACAGCGCGGGCAGCTGTAGGAGGAGCGGTTCATGAACGGGTCCCGCCGGATCGGCGTGCCGCAGCGCGAGCAGGGCAGGTCGCGGCGGCCGTAGGCCTCGAGCGAGCGCTCGAAGTAGCCGGACTCGCCGTTGACGTTGACGTACAGCGAGTCGAACGACGTGCCGCCCCGCTCCAGCGCCGCGCCCATGACCGAGCGGACGGCGGCCAGCATCCGGGCCACCTGGGCGCGGGTCAGCGTCTCGGTCGGCCGGGCGTAGTGCAGCCCGACCTGCCACAGCGCCTCGTCGGCGTAGATGTTGCCGATCCCCGAGACCAGGCTCTGGTCGAGCAGCGCCCGCTTGACCCCGGTGTGCCGCCGGCGCAGCGCAGCGGCGAACGCGGCGTCGTCGAAGCGTGCGTCGAGCGGGTCACGGGCGATGTGGGCCACCGGCAGCGGGACGCCGTCCTCGGTCCCGCCGGACATCGGCTCCAGGGACAGCCCGCCGAAGGTGCGCTGGTCCACGAAGCGCAGCTCGCGGCCGCCGTCGGTGAACCGCAGCCGGACCCGCAGGTGGGTCTCGTCGGGGGCGTCGGGGGGCTGCACGAGCAGCTGGCCGGACATGCCCAGGTGGGCCAGCAGCGCCTCGCCGTCGTCGGTGGGCAGCCACAGGTACTTGCCACGCCGACGGGCCGCCTGCAGGGTGCGTCCCTCGAGACCGGCCACCAGCCCGGCTGCGCCACCCGGCTGCCGGCGCACCGCGCGCGGGTGCAGCACCTCGACGTCGGCCACGGTGCGCCCGGCCACCCAGCGCTCCAGGCCGCGGCGCACCACCTCGACCTCTGGCAGCTCCGGCACGGGGACGTCTAGAGGGTCGGGGTGCGCGGCCGGTCGCCGTCCAGCACCGTCCACGCGGTCGCCGCGGCGGCCTGCTCGGCCTCCTTCTTGCTGCGGCCGGCACCGCGGCCGCGCACCTGACCGCCGACGAGCACCTCGGCGACAAAGCTCTTGGCGTGGTCCGGGCCGTCCTCGCTCACGACGTACTCGGGGACGCCGATCGCCAGGGTGGCGGTGAGCTCCTGCAGGCTGGTCTTCCAGTCCAGCCCGGCGCCGAGCTGGCCGGACGACTCGATCAGCCCGTCGAACAGCCGGTGCACCAGGTCCGAGGCGACCGACAGGCCGCGGTCGAGGTACACGGCGCCCAGCAGGGCCTCCACCGTGTCGGCCAGGATCGAGCCCTTGTCCCGGCCACCGGTGGTCTCCTCGCCACGGCCCAGCAGCACGAAGTCGCCGAGGCCCAGCTCGCGGCCGACGTCAGCCAGCGCCCTCGCGTTGACGACCGCCGCCCGCAGCTTGGCCAGCTGTCCCTCGGGCTGGTCCGGGTGGGTCCGGTACAGCGTGTCGGTGACGACCAGCCCGAGCACGGAGTCGCCCAGGAACTCCAGCCGCTCGTTGGTCGGCAGGCCGCCGTTCTCGTAGGCGTAGGACCGGTGGGTCAGCGCCTGCAGCAGCATCGCGGGGTCGACGAGGACGCCGAGCCGGTCGGCCAGCTCGGCCGGCGGTCGGGGGACGCTCACGCGGCCCCCCGAGCCCGTCCAACGCCCGCGGTGCGCACGCGCGTCAGACCTCGAGGACCTGCCGCTTGTTGTACGTGCCGCAGGTCGGGCACGCGATGTGCTGCAGCTTGGGCTGCTTGCAGCGGTCGCAGGTCGACAGGGCCGGAGCCGTGGCCTTCCACTGCGCCCTCCGGCTGCGGGTGTTGCTGCGCGACATCTTCCGCTTGGGAACGGCCACGGCTAGCTCTCCTTCGATCTGGTGCGTCGGTCCGATGGTTCGTCGGTCTGCTCGGTCGTGCTGGCGCTGTTGTCGTCGAGGAGCCCTCCGAGGGCGGCCCACCGGGCGTCGACCGCCTCGTGCGAGTGCTCCGGGTCGTCGGCCAGCCTGAACCCGCACACCGGGCACAGGCCGGGGCAGTCGTCCCGGCACACCGGCTGCGGGGGCAGCGCGAGCACCAGCGAGTCCCGCAGCACCGGCTCGAGGTCCAGCAGCTCACCCTCGAGCCGCCGGGCCTCTTCGTCCTCAACCTCGAACTCGACGTACTGGTCGGGGTAGTAGTACAGCTCCTGGATCGGGACCTCCACCTCGGAGGTCAACGGTTCCAGGCACCGCACGCACTCACCCGTCAGCTGCGCCCGCGCCGTCCCCGACACGAGCACCCCCTCGATCACCGACTCGAGCCGCAGTTCGAGCTCGATGGCAGATCCCTCGGGAACGCCGATCACGTCTTGACCGAGACCGGCCGGGGCCGGCGCGGTGAAGGACAGCTGGCGCATGGTTCCGGCCCGGCGTCCGACGTCGTGGGTATCCACGACGAGCGGGGCGCGCGGGTCGAGCCTGGACAGCGTGTCCTCCGCCGATGGCATGACGAAGTGGCCTCGGTTGAGGCCGAAGGCTCAGGGTACCGGAGCGGACGGCCGGTTCCCAACCGAGCCGACGCCCGGTCAGCGGCCGCGCAGCGGCAGGTGCTCCTGGGTGGTCTCGTTGCTCGAGTGCCGGCCGCTGAGGTCGTCCGCCTCGGTGCGCCCGCGCAGCCGCTCCCGGCCGCGCATCACCGCGCCGAGGGTCTTGTTCAGCGTGATCTCGAAGGTGGCCAGCTTGCCGTCGATGTACTGGTCGACCTCGTCGCGCAGCTCGTCGGCCTCCTGCTGCGCCTCGTGCAGCACCCGCTGGGCCTCCAGCTGCGCCTGGGTGAACACCTCGGTCTCGGCGACCAGCCGCATCCGCTCCTCGTGCGCCGCCGCCACGATCCGGTCGGCCTCGACCCGGCCTTCGGCGACGACGTGGTCGCGGTCGGACAGCAGCCGGTCGGCGAGGTCGAGCTCCTCGGGCAGCAGCGCCCGCAGTTCGTCGAACAGGGCGAGCAGGTCACCCCGGTTGACCATGCAGGACGCCGACATCGGCATGGCGCGGGCAGTCTCGACGAGCTGGGTGATCTCGTCGAGCTTCTCGTGGACGTCCACGGGCCGGTGGCTCCTCGGTCGTTAGGGGGTCGGGTCTCAGGGCTGCGCGAGGTGCTGCGCCATCCGGCTGGCCACCAGCTCGGGCACCAGCGCGGAGATGTCCCCACCATAGGTCGCGACCTCTTTGACGAGGCTGGAGGAGAGGTAACTGTAGATCGCGGACGTGGGCACGAACAGCGTCTCCACCCCGGCCAGCTGGTGGTTCATCTGCGCCATCTGCAGCTCGTAGTCGAAGTCGCTGACCGCTCGCAGCCCCTTGACGATGGCCGCGATCCCCCGCTCCTGGCAGAAGTACACGAGCAGGCCGTGGAAGGCGTCGACCCGCACGTTGGGCCACTGGCCGGTCACCTGGCGGAGCATCTCCATGCGCTCCTCGACGGTGAACATGCTGGCTTTGCTCTTGTTGATCAGCACCGCAACGGTGACCTCGTCAAACAGCTGGGCGGCCCGGCCGATGATGTCGAGGTGTCCGTTGGTCACCGGGTCGAACGAGCCGGGGGTGACGACCTTGCGCACGCTCACTCCTCCGCAGGGCAGGTGCCGGGTAGGGGCAGCTCAGGCGCCGGCTTCGGTCCCGGCGGCCCGACCGTACCAAAGCGTGGCCTCGCCGTAGCTCCGGGACCGGTCCACTGCGAACCCGAGCGGCCAGTCGAAGGGCTCGTCCCTGGTCGCCCGCTCCACCACGACCACCGCCCCGGGGCCCAGCCAACCGTGGGCCAGAAGGTCGGCCAGCACCGCCCGGACCCGCTCGGTGTCGACGGCGTACGGCGGGTCGAGGAAGGCGAGGTCGTAGGGGGCGCCCGGGTTGGCCGCGGCGGCCACCCGCTCGACCGTGTCCCCGCGCACCTGGGTGCCCGGCAGTCCCAGGGCCGCCACGTTCGCCCGGACCGCCTCGAGCGCTCGCCGGTCGGACTCCACCAGCAGCACGGCGGTGGCGCCCCGGCTGGCCGCCTCGAGCCCGACCGCCCCCGAGCCGGCGTACAGGTCGAGGGCCCGGACGCCGCCCAGTCCGCCGAGCATCGACTCCAGCGCCGAGAACAGCCCCTCCCTGGCCCGGTCGGACGTCGGGCGGGTGCCCTGCCCGGGCGGCACGGTCAGCCGGCGCCCCCTGGCCGACCCGGCCACCACCCTGGTCACGCCTTCTCCAGGAACTCGGCGCGCTCGTCGTCGACGTACTGGGCCAGCGCGGTGCGCAGGGCCGGGTGCCCGTCGAGGTCGGGGTCGGCCGCGACGACACCCGCGGCATCCTCCCGGGCGTCGGCGATGGTGTCCTCGTCGCGCAGCACCGACAGCAGCCGCAGTGACGACCGCCGGCCGTGCTGGGAGGAGCCCAGCACGTCACCCTCGCGGCGCTGCTCGAGGTCCAGCCGGGACAGCACGAACCCGTCCAGGGTGGCCGCCACGGAGTCCAGCCGCTCGCGGGCCGGTGAAGCCTCCGGCTGGTCGGTGACCAGCAGGCACAGCCCGGGCGCCGCCCCTCGGCCCACCCGCCCGCGCAGCTGGTGCAGCTGGGACACCCCGAACCGGTCGGCGTCCATGACCACCATCGTGGTCGCGTTCGGCACGTCGACGCCCACCTCCACGACCGTGGTGGCGACCAGGACGTCGACCTGGCCGGCGGCGAACCGGCGCATCACGTCGTCCTTCACGTCGCTGGGCAGCCGACCGTGCAGCACCTCCAGCCGCAGCCCGGCCAGCGGCCCCTCCGCCAGCTCGGGGGCGACCTCGGTCACCGCCCTGGGCGGTCGGCTGGCCGGGCCGCCCTCGGGCTCGTCGCCGTCCGGCGACACGTCGTCCGGGTCGGGGCTGTCGCCGATCCGCGGGCAGACGACGTACGCCTGGTGGCCGGCGGCGACCTCCTCGCGCACCCGCTCCCAGGAGCGCTCCACGAACCGCGGCCGGTCGGCCGGGACGACGTGGGTGGCGATCGGCGAGCGCCCCCGCGGCAGCTCGGTCAGGGTGGACACCTCGAGGTCGCCGAACACGGTCATCGCGACGGTGCGCGGGATCGGGGTGGCGGTCATGACCAGGACGTGCGGCGGCTGGGCGCCCTTGCCGCTCAGCGCGGCCCGCTGCTCGACCCCGAACCGGTGCTGCTCGTCGACCACGACCAGTCCGAGGTCGAAGAACCCGACCCGCTCCTCGAGCAGGGCGTGGGTGCCGATGACGAGGCCGGCGTCCCCACTGGCGACCTGGAGCAGGCCCTCGCGCCGGGTCGCCGCGCCGGACGAGCCGGTGAGCAGCACCACCCGGGTGCCCACGTCGGCGCCGCCCAGCAGGCCCCGCTCGGCCAGCGGCCCCAGCAGGGCGAGCACCGAGCGGTAGTGCTGCTGGGCGAGCACCTCGGTGGGCGCGAGCAGCGCCGCCTGACCGCCGGCGTCGACCACGGTGAGCATGGCCCGCAGCGCCAGCACGGTCTTGCCGGAGCCGACCTCCCCCTGCAGCAGCCGGTGCATGGGGTGCACCATGGCCAGGTCCCGCTCCAGCTGGGCGGCGACCGCCTGCTGGCCGTCGGTGAGGGTGAACGGCAGCCGCGCGTCGAACGCGTCGACCAGGCCGCCGGCCACCCGACGACGAGCGACCGCGGGCAGCGCCGCGGTCGCGGCCCGGCGTCGGGCCAGCTCGGTCTGCAGGACGAAGGCCTCCTCGTAGACCAGCCGGCGGCGGGCGCTGGCCACCTCGGCCCGGGTCTCCGGCCGGTGCACCAGTCGTAGCGCCTCGGCCAGGCCGACCAGCCCCCGGCGCTCCCGCACGTCGTCGGGGACCGGGTCGGGCAGCTCGCCGAGGACGTCCAGCGCCGGCTGCACCGCCTTGGCGACCCGCCACGACGGGAACCCGGCGGTGGCCGGGTACACCGGGATCAGCGCGTGCGCGAACGCGGCCGCCGCCTGCGCGTCCACCTCGTCGCCGTCGTCGCCCTCGTCGACGAGCAGGTACTCGGGGTGGGTCAGCTGCCGGGCGCCGTTGAACACCGACACCTTGCCCGCGAACAGCCCGCGGCGGCCGGGTCGCAGCTCCCGCTCCCGCCACCTCTGGTCGCGCTTGTCGAAGAAGGTCAGGGTGAGGTAGCCGCGGCCGTCGGTGACCACCACCTGCAGTCGGGTGCCCGGCCGGTTTTTCATCCGGTGCAGCTTGGCCGAGGCGATGTCGGCCATGACGGTCACGTCGTCGTCGACCCGCAGCGAGGCCAGGTCGGTCAGCTCGCCGCGCTCGGCGTAGCGGCGGGGGTAGTGCCGCAGCAGGTCGCCCACGGTCTCGATCCCCAGCTTCTTGCTGAGGGTCTGCGCGGTGGTGCCGCCGACCAGCCGGCCGGCCGGCTCGTCCCACAGCTCTGCGTACACCGGCTACTCCACCCCGATGAGCAGCGGGTAGTGCGGCTGGCCGCCCAGGTAGACACAGGACTCGACCGAGCGGTGGGCCCGGGCCAGGTGCTCCTGCAGACCGTGGCCGAGACCGGGGTCGGCGTCCTCGCCGAGGACCAGCGTGACCAGCTCGCCGCCGGCCGCGAGCATCCGGTCGAGCAGGTCGGTGGCCACCGCGCGGACGTCGGCGCCGATCATCACGACGTCGCCGTCCAGCAGCCCGAGGACGTCGCCGGGGCGGCAGATCCCGGCTGACGTCAGCGCCTCGCGCACCGCCGTGGTGACCTCCCCGTGCCGGGTGGCCCGGGCGGCTGCCGTCATCGCGACCACGTCGTCCTCGAAGTGCCGACCCGGGTCGTGGACGGCGAGCGCGGCCAGCACCTGCACCGAGGCGCGGCTCGGGATCACGGCCACCCGCAGCCCGGCCGAGCGGGCGTACTCGGCGGCCGCCTCCGCGACCGGCAGCGTGTCGCTGTCGTTGGGCAGCACCACGATCTCCCGGGCGTGCGCGCCCTGGATCGCCTCGAGCACGTCACGGGTGGCCGGGCGGCGGGTCGGGGCGCCGTGCACCACCCGGGCCCCGGCCTCGGCGGCCAGCAGCGCGAGACCCTCGCCGGGCGCGAGCGCGATCACCGCCCGGGTCCGGTCGCTCGTGGCCTCGTCCCCGGCGGCGATCTGGTCGCCGAAGTGGGTGATGGCGATCCGGTAGGGGCGCCCGGCGCGGACGCCGGCCTCGACCGCCGCGCCGGCGTCGTCCACGTGCACGTGCACGTTGAACAGCCCGTCGCCGCCGACGACGAGCAGTGAGTCCCCAAGCGGCTCCAGCTCGGCGCGCAGCCGGTCGACGGAGTCCGGTCCGGCCTCGAGCAGGTACATGACCTCGAACGCCGGGCCGCCCGCGCGGCGCCGCTCCGCGTCGGCCACCTGCGGCTGCGGCAACGCCACGGGGGCGCGCAGCCTCATCGGCCGGTCCCCCGTGACCGTGGCGACGAGGGCGTCCAGGACGACGACGAGGCCGCGCCCACCCGCGTCGACGACGCCGGCCCGGCGCAGCGGCTCCAGCTGCTCGGGGGTGTGCCGCAGCGCCTCGGCGGCACCGGACGCCGCGGCCTTGAGCACGGCCGCGAAGTCCTCGGACGGCTCGACCGCGGCCGCCTCCGCGGCTGCCCTGGCCACGGTCAGGATGGTGCCTTCGACCGGGTGCGCCACGGCCGCGTAGGCCGCCTCCGCGGCGGCGGCCAGCGCGCTGCGGACCCGTTGCGCCACGGGCTCGCGGGAGGCTGTGACGAGCACCTCCGAGGCACCGCGCATCAGCTGGCTGAGGATCACCCCGGAGTTGCCGCGGGCCCCGAGCAGGGCGCCGTGCGTGGCCGCGCGCAGGGTGCGCAGGAGGTCACCGTCGTGCGGCCGGGCCTCGACCTCCTCCAGGGCCGACTCCACGGTCAGGTAGAGGTTGGTGCCGGTGTCGCCGTCCGGGACCGGGTAGACGTTGAGGGCGTCGATCTCCTCCCTGGCCCGGCCGAGCGCCGCCAGGGCCTCCCGGCAGCAGGCCCGCACCGCGTCGGCGTCGAGGTCGGCGAATCCGCTCACCGTGCTGCGACCTCCTCCCGCTGTGCCGGTCGCTGTGCCGGGCAGCCTAATCGGAGCGCGGTTGGCGTCCGGCCCCGCCGATCCGGTAACCTGATCCTTCGCTGCCCGGCCGTCGCTGGGCTCGTGCGTCCGTTTCCGTGTCTGGTTCATCGAGGAGTGTCGACCGTGGCTGCCAACTGCGACGTCTGCGGCAAGGGCCCGGGCTTCGGCAACAGCATCTCCCACTCGCACCGCCGCACCCGTCGGCGGTTCGACCCGAACATCCAGACGGTTCGGGCCATGGTCGGGCGCACCCCCAAGAAGCTCAACGTGTGCACCTCGTGCATCAAGGCGGGCAAGGTCACCCGCTAGCGCGCTAGCGGGGCCCACCCAGGTGGGTCCAGCCGCCCTGGCCGGTCACGGCCCGCCCGTCGAGCAGCACGTCGGCGTCGCCCGCGGTCACCATTCCGATCGTCGTCCACCCGGGCGGCGCACCGACCGTGGCCGGAAACGTCGCGGCGAGCGCGTGGTCCTCTCCCCCCGTGAGCACCCACTCGAGCGGGTCCTTGCCCATGGCCGCGGCTGCGTCCCGCAGCGGGTCGGCGACCTCGAGCGCCTTCGACACCAGGTTGATGACCACACCGGACGCCGCCGCGACGTGCCGCAGGTCGGCGACCAGGCCGTCGCTCACGTCGACCATCGACGTCGCCCCTGACAGGGCCGCCTGTGGGCCCTGCTGGTACGGCGGCTCCGGACGCCGGTGCGCGGCCACCAGCACCCGGGGTGAGCGAAAGCCCCGGGACAGCACCGCGAAACCGGCCGCCGACCAGCCCAGCCGGCCGGCCACGGCCACGACGTCACCGGGCTGGGCGCCGGCCCGGGTCACCGGACGCCGGCCGTCGAGCGTCCCGAGTGCCGTGACCGCGATGGTCAGCCGGTCGGAGGAGACGACGTCCCCGCCGACCACCGCGGCGCCCACCCTGGCCGCCTCGGAGCCCAGCCCGTCGGCCAGGCCGAAGGCCCAGGCCTGCGGCAGCGTGGCGGGCGTGGCCAGCCCCACGACCAGGGCGGTGGCACGGGCCCCCATGGCCGCGATGTCGGCCAGGTTCTGCGCGGCCGCCTTGTGGCCGACGTCCCTGGCCTCCGACCAGTCCATCCGAAAGTGCACGCCCTCGACGAGCAGGT
Organism: Actinomycetes bacterium; assembly: GCA_036510875.1. NCBI lineage: Bacteria > Bacillati > Actinomycetota > Actinomycetes > Actinomycetes bacterium. Next base: position 26,456 of record DATCDE010000329.1, on the reverse strand, counting down.
CGGTGGTGACGACCACGTTGCCGTCGACGGCGCGCACCACCGCGGCGTCGTCGCCCGGACCGAGCACGACGTCCGCGCCTCCCGGCAGCCGGGCGATGATCGCCTCGATCAGCCCGAACTCGCCCAACGCGGCCACGGTCATGTCCTCGCCATGCTGCACGGTGGTCGTGATCCTCTCGCTCGTCGTCGACCTGGCCGACCCGCTCCCGCCGCACCACCCGGACGCGATAGCCTCGCAGGCGGCCGACACCTCGTCGACCGAGTCCGTGTCCCGCGGCCTTTCTCGGGAGGAGCCCTCGTGGTGGTCCAGGCGTACATCCTCATCCAGACAGAGGTCGGAAAGGCCGCCAACGTGGCCGCGCAGATCGCCCAGATTCCCGGGGTGACGCTCGCCGAGGACGTCACCGGCCCGTACGACGTCATCGTCCGCGCCGAGGCGGCGTCCGTCGACGACCTGGGCAAGCTGGTGGTCGCCAAGGTGCAAGGCGTCGAGGGGATCACCCGGACCCTGACCTGTCCCGTCGTCCACCTCTGACCGTTCGAAGTCTCGGCCGGCCCGCCGTCGGGCTGCTCGCGGGCGGGCTGCTGGCCGGGCTGTTGGCCGGCTGCTCGAGCGGCGCCGTGCGGGTGGCCGTGCCGGCCAGCCCGCCCGCCACGGCCGCCGCTGCGTGCGCGGCGCTCGCGACCGAGCTGCCGAAGACCCTCAACGGGCTGACCGCCCGGCCGACCGACCCCTCGTCGGCGCTGGTGGCGGCCTGGGGCAAGGACCCGGTCGTGCTGCGCTGCGGGGTGCCCAAGCCGGCCGCCCTTCAGCCGACGTCGGAGCTGATCACGGTCAACGGCGTGGACTGGCTGCCCGAGCAGCTGACCGAGGGCTACCGGTTCACCACGACCGGCCGGGTGGCCAACGTGGAGGTCACGGTGCCGCAGGCCTACCGCCCCGAGGTCAACCTCCTCGTCGACCTGGCCGCCCCCTTCAAAGCCACGGTCCCTTCCGCATGAAGGGGGCGGGGCGGGGGCAAGTCAGCGGAGCAGGCCGGGGCGGCGGCTAAGCGCCAGCTGGAGCAGCCGGTCCACCAGCTCGGGGTAGGCCACTCCGGACGCCGCCCACAGCATCGGGAACATCGACACCGGGGTGAACCCGGGGATCGTGTTCACCTCGTTGACCAGCACCTCGCCGTCCGCCCGCAGGAAGAAGTCCACCCGGGCGAAGCCCTCGCAGGACAACGCGTCGAAGGCCTGGCAGGCCATCGCCCGCACCCGCTCGGCCACCGCGGCCGGGAGCACCGCCGGCACGTCGAGGTCGCTCGCATCGAGGTACTTCGCCTCGAAGTCGTAGAACTCGTGCGCCCCACGCACCCGGATCTCACCGCACACGCTGGCCTCTGGGCCGCTGCCGTCGGCCCGGTCGAGCACCCCGCACTCGATCTCCCGGCCGTCGATGCCCTGCTCGACGACGACCTTCGGGTCGTGCTCCCTGGCCGCCGCGACGGCCGCGGGCAGCTCGGCCCAGTCCTTGACCTTGCTGATGCCGATGCTCGAGCCGGCCCGGGCCGGCTTGACGAACACCGGCAGCGACAGAGCACGGATCCGCTCTATCGCCACGGCCGGGTCGGTCCGCCACTCGCGGTCGGTCACGACGACGTACCGGCCCACCGACAGCCCAGCCGCCGCCAGCAGCACCTTCATCGCGGCCTTGTCCATGGCCACCGCGCTGGCCAGCACCCCGGAGCCGACGTACGGCACGCCGGCCAGCTCCAGCAGCCCCTGGATCGTGCCGTCCTCGCCGTACGGCCCGTGCAGCAGGGGGAACACCACGTCGACCTCGCCGAGCACGCGCGGCACCTCGCCCGGCTCGCTCACCACGAGGTCCCGGGACGTCGGGTCGCCGGCCAGCACGACGGCCGCCCGCTCGCCGTCGACCTCCGGCAGCCGACCGTCGGTGATCGCCAGCCGCTCCGGGTCGGACTCCTCCAGCACCCAGCGGCCGTCGGTCGCGATGCCGATCGGGACGACGTCGTAGCGCTCGGGGTCGATGACCCGCAGCACGCTCCCCGCGGTCACGCAGGAGATCCCGTGCTCGCCGCTGCGGCCGCCGAACACCACGGCGACCCGTGGACGGCGTCCCGAACCGGTCATCGCGCCGACCCTACCGGGCGGGATACTGGCGCCCATGCCCGACGCACCGCAGCAGCCCGCCGCCGACCCGGACCGGCCAGACCTCGACCTGTCCGGAGTCGCACCCGCCACCGTCGCCGTGGTGGCCGGCCGCCCGCCACGGGTGCCGGACGCCCCGCTCAACCCGCCGGTCACCTTCGCCTCCACCTACCACGCGGGCGGCGACGTCGAGTACGGCCGCTACGGCAACCCCACCTGGACGGCGCTGGAGACCGCGGTCGGCGCCCTCGAGGGCGGCTCGGCGCTGTCGTACGCGTCTGGGCTGGCCGCGGTGGCCGCCGTCCTCGAGGTGCTCCTGCCCGACGGCGGCACGGTCGTGGCCCCGCGCTCGGCGTACACCGGGACCCGCGCCCAGCTCACCGCCCTGGAAGCGACCGGACGGGTGCAGGTCCGCCCGGTCGACCCGGCCGACACCACCGAGGTGCTGGCCGCTCTCGACGGCGCCACCGTGGTCTGGCTGGACTCGCCCACCAACCCGCTGCTCGACGTCGCCGACGTCAGGACCGTCGCCGCGGCGGCGCACGCGGCCGGCGCCGCCCTCGTGGTCGACTCGACCTTTGCAACCCCGCTGCTGCGCCGCCCCATGGACGACGGCGCGGACCTGGTCGTCCACAGCGCCACCAAGCTGATCGCCGGCCACTCCGACGTGCTGCTCGGCCTGGTCGCCACCCGCGACTCGACCGTGCTGGCGCGGCTGGACGACCAGCGCCGGCTCAAGGGCGCCGTGCCCGGCCCCATGGAGGCCTGGCTGGTCCTGCGCGGGCTGCGCACGCTGGCGCTGCGGGTCGAGCGCGGCCAGCGCAACGCCACCACACTGGCCCAGCGGCTGCGCATGCACCCGAGGGTGGACCGGGTCCGCTACCCCGGTTTCGGCGCCATGGTGGCCATCGAGGTGAGCGGCGGGGGCGCGGCGGCCGACGCCGTCGCCACCGCTGTCCGGTTGTGGGTGCACGCGACCAGCCTGGGCGGCGTCGAGTCGACCCTGGAGCGCCGCCGGCGCTGGGAGTCCGAGGCCGCCGAGGTGCCCGAGTCGCTGCTGCGGCTGTCCTGCGGCATCGAGGACGTCGACGACCTGTGGGCCGACCTCAGCCGGGCGCTGGACTCCGCCGCCGGCTGACCGGCCCGGTCACATCGTTGAGTGCTCGGACTTCGGGTCGCGGCTCATCAGCGCGGCGACGACCTCGCTCGGCCTCCTGCCGTCGTGCACAGTCGCGACCACCTGCTCGGTGATCGGCATGTCGACGCCGTGCCGGTGGGCCAGCTCGAGGATCGGCCCGCAGGACTTCACGCCCTCGCAGGTCTGCTTCATCGCGGCCGTGGCCTCGGCCATGCTCATGCCGCGCCCGAGGTTCTCCCCGAACGTCCGGTTGCGGGACAGCGGAGACGAGCAGGTGGCCACCAGGTCACCGGTGCCGGCCAGCCCGAAGAACGTGGTGGCATTGGCACCCAGGGCCAGCCCGAAGCGCATCATCTCGGCCAGCCCCCTGGTGATGATCGCGGCTTGGGTGTTCTCGCCGAACCCCATGCCGGCGGCCATCCCGCTGGCCAGCGCGATGACGTTCTTCACCGACCCGCCGACCTCCGCGCCCACCACGTCGAGGTTCGTGTAAGGCCGGAAGTACCGGGTCGTGCAGGCCGCCTGCAGCCGGGCGGCGGTCTCCTCCGCCGTACAGGCCACCACCGTCGCCGCCGGCTGGCGCTGCACGATCTCCCCGGCCAGGTTCGGCCCCGAGATGACGGCGATCCGGTCCTGGGCGATCCCCGTGGCCTCGCGGACCACCTGGCTCATCCGCTGCATGCTGCCCAGCTCGATGCCCTTCATCAGGCTGACCAGGACGGCGTCCGCCGGGAGGCCGGGCAACCAGCTCACCAGGTTCTCGCGCAGCACCTGAGCCGGCAGGGCCAGCACCACGAAGTCCGCGCCGTCCAGCGCCACCCGAGGCTCACCGGTCGCCCGCAGCTGAGGCGGCAGCGCGACTCCCGGGTGGTAGCGGCGGTTCTCGTGGGTGGCGTCGATCTCCGCGGCCAGCTCTGGGTCGTGACCCCACAGGACAACGTCACAGCCGGCGTCGGCGAGCACCATCCCGAACGCCGTGCCCCAGGAGCCGCTGCCCATGACGGCCGCCCTGGGACCGCCGCCGCCGGTCCGGCTGCTCATCAGTTCTCCCGCGACGGACCGCTGCCGGTGGCGCGCCGGGCCCGCTTGGGGTTGCCGATCACGGCCACTCCCGCCGAGCGCGGGTCGAAGCGCTGCGCGGGCGGCTCCTCCTGGCGCAGCTCGGCCAGCAGCTCGGTGATCGCGGCCATGATTCTGTCGGTCGCCGCCTTCAGCAGCGCGGCGTCTATCGGCCGCCCGCGCAGGTCGTCCAAGTCGACCGGCTCACCGACGGTCACGTGCACGGTCTTGCGGGGCAGCAGGTGCGGCCGCGTCGAGTACGGCGCCAGCAGCTCGTTCGCCCCCCAGTGCGCCAGCGGGATCACCGGGCACCCGGTCGTCAGCGCGATCCGGGCCGCCCCGGACTTGCCGACCATCGGCCACAGCCCCGGGTCTCTGGTCAGGGTGCCCTCGGGATAGACCACGACGCACTCGCCTCGCTCGACCGCGGCGACGGCCGCCCGCACCGAGGATCCCGCGTCCACCGTCTCGCGGTAGACCGGGATCTGCTTGGCCCCGCGCACCACCATCCCGACGAAGGGCACGTCGAACATCGACACCTTGGCCAGGAACCGGACCGGACGCTTGAGGTCCCACAGGAAGTGCGCGACGACGAGCGGGTCGAGGTGGGAGTTGTGGTTGGTCGCCACCACCACGCCGCCCTGCCTCGGCACTCGCTCCCGGTGCCGCCAGTCCCGCCCGGTGACCAGCAGCAGCAGCGGCTTGAGGAGCACCACGGCGAACCAGAACCAGAACCCCGGCTTGGTGCGTGCCAACGGTGTTCCTCTCGCTCGATCCCGCGGACCCATCCTCCCGCCCGCCGCCACCGGTGTCGAGGCAGCCTGCGAGGATCACCCTGTCATGTCGTCAGCGCAGAGCACCCCGCCGGCCTGGGCTGTCGTCGTCCCGGTCAAGCGGCTCGAGGTCGCGAAGACCCGGCTGTCCCGGCTGGCCGGGGTGCACCGGGCTGCGCTCGCGTCGGCGTTCGCGGTCGACACCGTGGCCGCGGCGCTGCAGGCTCCCGGCGTGGCCTGGGTGCTGGTGGTGACCGACGAGCCGGAGGTGAGCCGCCAGGTCCGCGAGCTGGGGGCGCAGACGGTGCTTGACGTGCCCGCCGCGGGGCTGAACCCGGCGCTGGCCTACGGGGCCGCGGTCGCCACCCGACGCTCTCCCGAGCTGGGCGTGGCCGCGCTGTCCGCGGACCTGCCGGCACTGCGCCCGGCCGAGCTGGGCCGGGCGCTGGCCGCGGCGCTGACCCACCCGGTCTCGTTCGTCAGCGACGCGGAGGGCACCGGGACGACGCTGTTCGCGGCCCGGCCAGGAGAACCCTTCCAGCCCCAGTTCGGACACCGGTCACGGGCCGCGCACCGCGCCGACGGAGCCGTCGAGATCACCCTCGCCGGGCTGCCCACGCTGCACCGCGACGTCGACACCGAGGTGGACCTCGCGGACGCGCGGCGTCTCGGGGTTGGCCCGCTCACCGAGGCGCTGGTCCCCTCGCTCCTCGACGGGCAGCCGTGAGCACGACGCGGCAGGCGACGGTCGGCTCCTTCGACCCGCAGTCGGGCAGCGGGACCGTCCTGCTGGACGACGGGACGCCGCTGACCTTCGACGCGGATGCCTTCGCGGACAGCGGCTTCCGGCTGCTGCGGTCGGGCCAGCGCGTCCAGGTGCTGCTGGACGACGGCAGACTTCGGGTCAGCAGCCTGCGGATGCTCTACACCTGACCGTGCGTGCGGTCACGGGCCGCCCGGACCACCGCTGCAGCAACGTCTTCGCCGCGTGCCCCCAGACCGGCCACCACGCCGTCCATGTCGGCAGCCGACCGGTTCTGGCTCAGCTTCACCTTGGCCTCGATCCGGCCGATCACAACCTCCACGCCGACGATCGCCCGTAGCTGGCCGGCCACTTACTCGGCGGGGGCGTCGTCCACCGACCACGGCCGCGGCTCACGGACTTCGTGACGGTCGGTGAGCCGACGCACCAGCGACTCGACCCATGCCGGGTCGTCGTACACCACCAGGTCGCCGTAAACGTGGGCGGTCACGTAGTTCCAGGTCGGCACTACGCGCCCGTGCTCCGCCTTGGTCGCGTACCAGCTGGGGGACACATACGCGTCCGGTCCACGCACGATGACCAGCGCCTGGCCGAGAGCTGGCAGCCGCCACTGGTCGTTGTTCCTGGCCACGTGCCCGAGCAGCGCGCCGTGCGCACCGACCGACGGGTCGTAGACGAACGGCAGCAGCGTGGCCACGAGTCCGTCCGACGTCGCAGTCACCAGGTCCGAGGCTCCCTGGTGCAGCAGCAGGTCGCGCACCGTCTCCGGGTCAGCAGCGAAGTGAGTGGGGACGTACATGGCAGGAAGGGGCTGTTCAGTCGAACGAGCTGAGGTCGGGCGGTACGTCCACGGCGTTCTCGCGCAGGGCCTCCAGCGGGACGACGTCCAGGGCCCGGGCGTGCGTCGAGGCCAGGACGACGGGAGCCGCGACCCCGGCCTGGTGGGCCCGTAGCCAGCGCACCGCGACCACGCACCACCGGTCCCCCGGGCGCAGCCCTGGAAAGCGGTACTCCGGCCGCGGCGTGACCAGGTCGTTGCCCACGGCCAGCTGGTGCTCCAGGAACTCCGCAATCACCACGGCGCACACCGTGTGGCTGCCCACGTCGTCCGGGCCGCTGGAGCAGGACCCGTCGCGGTAGAACCAGGTGACCGGGTCGACCCCGCACGGCTCGAGGTCCCCGCCGAGGACGTTGCGCTCGCTCGTCACCCGGCTAGCCTCTCATTGCGCCGCTCGCGGTCGCGGCAGACTCTGCACATGCCCGTCGAACCGGCCCGCCGGCGCACCCGCCTCGTGTCCTCGGCTGCCGTCGTCGTGGTGGTGCTCGTGCTGGCCCTGACCGGCTGCACGGCGGGACGCGGGTCGACCGGCGGCAGCGCGACCAGCGGCGCCGGGACGGTCGCCACCGGGTCGTCGACCCAGACCGTCAGCGTCGACGGGCGGCAGCGCACGTTCCGGCTGTACCTGCCGCCGTCGCTGACCCTCACCAGGCGGGTTCCGGTGGTCCTCATGCTGCACGGCGGGTTCGGCAGCGCGGAGCAGGCCGAGTCCTCGTACGGCTGGGATGCCGCGGCGGACAGCGGCCACTTCGTCGTCGTCTACCCGGACGGACTCAACCGTGCCTGGAACGTCGAAGGCGGGTGCTGCGGCCAGCCGGGCCGCCGCGGGGTGGACGACGTCGGGTTCGTGCGTCACGTCGTCGGCCTCGTGAGCCGCGAGCTGCCCATCGACCCGGCGCGCGTGTTCGCCACCGGCATCTCCAACGGCGGCATGTTCGCCTACCGGCTGGCCTGCGACACCACGCTGTTCGCGGCGATCGGACCGGACTCGGCCACCCTGCTCGGGAGCTGCCCGTCCCCGGCACCCCTGTCGGTGATCCACATCCATGGGACGGCGGACCAGAACATCCCCTACGACGGCGGCCAGGGCAACGGGTTCGCGACGATCGACGGACCCGCCGTGCGCGCGGTCGTCGCGTCCTGGCGTGCCGTCGACGACTGCCCCGCCCCCGAGGTGTCGACCTCCGGGATGGTGACCCGGTCGGTGGCCGGCTGCCCGGACGGCCGGTCCGTGGAGCTGATCACGATCGCCGGTGCGGGGCATCAGTGGCCCGGTGCCGCACCGAAACCGTTGGTGCAGAAGCTGCTCGGGACCGACCCGCCGTCGACCGCGCTAGACGCCACGACCACGATCTGGCTGTTCTTCGCGACCCACCCCAAGCCCGGCGGCTGACCAAGGCTCAGCGCGGACGCCGCAGCAGCTCCGCCAGGGAAGTGGCCGGGTGGCCGGTCAGCCGCGGCACCACGTCGGTGACGCCGTCCAGCTCACCGTTCGCGACCGCGGTGTACGTGCTCACCCACGCGTCGACCTGCCAGCCCGGGGCCCCATACTGCGCCCGCGACGCGTAGGCCTCCTCGACGGTCTCGTCGTGGAAGGACACCGGTCGGCCGCTGGCCCGGGTGAGCACCTCCGCCATCTCGGTGAACGTGAGCGCCGCAGGTCCGGTGAGGTCGTACGTGGCGCCCGCGTGCTGCCCTGGTGATCGCAGCACGGTGACGGCGGCGTCCGCGATGTCGTCGATGGCCACGGCGGCCACCCGCCCCGAGCCGGCTGGTCCGCGGATCACACCGTCCGCGCCCACCATCGCGCGCAGGAAGTCCAGGTAGAGGTTGTCCCGCAGGAAGGTGTGCGCGAGCCGCCCGGTCACACCCGTGACGGCGATCGGGGCGGTCGACATCGCATCGTGGGTCTGCATGGCGCCCACAACCCTGCGGTGCGCGGGCGGATTCCCCGACAACGAACGGCCCGGCCCCTGACGGGGCCGGGCCGTTTCGCTGGTGGAGTCTCAGGCCCTCTTGGCGGGAGCCTTCTTGGCCGGAGCCTTGCGGGCGGGCGCCTTCTTCGCCGGCGCGGCCTTCTTGGCGGCGGTCGCGCTGACCGGAGCCTTCTTGGCCGGGGCCGCCTTCGCGGGCACCGCCTTCTTCGCCGCAGTCTTGGCGGGAGCCGCCTTGGCCGGGGTGGCCTTCCGGACAGCCGCCTTGGCCGGCGCCTTCTTGGCCGGCGCCTTCTTGGCCGGCGCCTTCTTGGCGGCAGCCGCCTTGGCCGGCGCGGCCTTCGCGGGCGCCTTGGTCGCCGCCGCCTTCACCGGGGCTGAGGCCTTCTTGGCGATCTTGCGGGCCCCGCTGGTGACCTCCTTGAACTGGGCCCCGGCGCGGAAGCGCGGGACCGCAGTCTTCTTCACCTTGACGGTGGCGCCGGTGCGGGGGTTGCGGGCGGTCCGCGCTGCGCGCTCGACCTTCTCGAAGACGCCGAAGCCGGTGATGGCGACCTTCTCGCCGCGAGCGACCGCGGCCTGGATGTAGTCGAAGAGTTCGTCGACGAGCTTCGCCGTCTCCTGCTTGCTCTTCTCCAACCGTTCGGACAGCTGGTCGACCAGTTCGGTCCTGTTCACTGCTTCCCCTCCGGGAGTGGTAAGGCCGAGCCGATGCCCGACATTGGGGAAACGGTATGCGCACAGGTGCCCATGGAGCAACGACCGAGGGGTCGATGTCATGTTGTGTCGCAAGGACTTTCGTCCGCGACGACGACGGAGCGGGGATCCGTTAACGACCCGTTAACCGACTGAACGGCGAGAGTTTCTCCTTACCGGACAAGGACTTTCCTCCATCAGCGAAGCTGATGACTGTCAGGGAGTGGTCGGCAGAAAGGCCGGACGGCGGTGTTCGAAGTCGTCGATTGCCGCCTCGTGGCGAAGGCTCAGTCCGATGTCGTCGAGGCCCTCCATGAGCCGCCAGCGGGTGTAGTCGTCGAGGACGAACGGCACGGCCTGGTCGCTCCAACGCACCTCGCGAGCCTCCAGATCGACGGTGACCTCGGTGGCCGGGTCCGCCTCGACGGCGGCCCAGATCCGCTCCACCACGTCGAGGGACAGCTCCACGGTCAGCAGCCCGCCCTTGAGTGAGTTGCCCCGGAAGATGTCCGCGAACCGGGGCGAGACGACCACCCGGAAGCCGTAGTTCTGCAGGGCCCAGACCGCGTGCTCGCGCGACGACCCGGTGCCGAAGTCCGGCCCCGCGACGAGCACGGTGGCGCCGGCGTACCGCGGCTGGTTGAGCACGAACGCCGGGTCCTGCCGCCAGGCGGCGAACAGCCCGTCCTCGAATCCGCTGCGGCTCACCCGCTTGAGGTACACCGCCGGGATGATCTGGTCGGTGTCGACGTTGCTGCGCCGCAGCGGCACGGCCCGTCCGGTGTGGGCGACGAACTTCTCCATGGCAGCTGCTCCTAGTCCAGGTCCGCGGGCGACGACAGCCGCCCAGTGACAGCGGTCGCCGCGGCGACCTGCGGTGACACCAGATGGGTCCGGCCACCCTTGCCCTGACGGCCTTCGAAGTTGCGGTTCGACGTCGACGCGCTGCGCTCGCCCGGTGCCAGCTGGTCGGGGTTCATGCCCAGGCACATGGAGCAGCCGGCATGCCGCCACTCGGCACCGGCCCGGGTGAACACCTCGTCCAGCCCCTCCGCCTCGGCCTGCAGCCGGACCCGCACCGACCCGGGCACCACGAGCATCCGGACGCCGTCCACCACCTTCCGGCCGTCGATCACTGCAGCCGCGGCCCGCAGGTCCTCGATCCGGCCGTTCGTGCACGAGCCGACGAACACGGTGTCCACCGCGACGTCGCGCAGCGCCGTGCCAGCCGTGAGACCCATGTACTCCAGTGCGCGCTGGGCCCCGAGCCGCTCGGCCTCATCGGCGAAGTCGTCCGGGTTCGGGACGACAGCCGACAGCGGCACGCCCTGTCCGGGGTTGGTGCCCCAGGTGACGAACGGGCTCAGGGTGGAGGCGTCGATGGCCACCTCACGGTCGAAAACGGCGTCGTCGTCGCTGCGCAGCGTCTGCCAGTAGGCGACCGCGGCGGCCCAGTCCGCGCCCGACGGCGCATGCGGGCGGTCCTTGAGGTACTCGAGGGTCGTCTCATCCGGGGCGATCATGCCGGCCCGGGCTCCGGCCTCGATCGACATGTTGCACACCGTCATCCGGGCCTCCATCGACAGGGACCGGATGGCCTCGCCGCGGTATTCGATGACGTGGCCCTGACCGCCGCCGGTGCCGATCTGCGCGATGACCGCGAGCACCAGGTCCTTGGCGGTGACGCCGGGGGGCAGCTGCCGGTCGACGGTCACGGCCATGGTGCGGAACGGCTTGAGCGGCAGGGTCTGGGTGGCCAGGACGTGCTCGACCTCGCTGGTGCCGATGCCGAACGCCAGCGCACCGAAGGCGCCGTGGGTGCTGGTGTGCGAGTCGCCGCAGACGACCGTCATGCCCGGCTGGGTCAGTCCCAGCTGCGGGCCGACGACGTGCACGATGCCCTGCTCGACGTCCCCGAGCGGGTGCAGCGGGACGCCGAACTCCTTACAGTTGCGGCGCAGCGTCTCGACCTGCTGGCGCGACACCGGGTCGGCGATCGGCAGGTCGATGTCGAGCGTCGGGACGTTGTGGTCCTCGGTGGCGAAGGTGAGACCTGGACGCCGGACGCCCCGGCCGGCCTCACGCAGGCCGTCGAAGGCCTGCGGGCTGGTCACCTCGTGCACGAGATGCAGGTCGATGTAGAGCAGGTCGGGCTCACCCTCGGCCCGGTGGACGACGTGAGCCTCCCACACCTTCTCAGCCAGCGTCTTCGCCATTGTTGCCTCCACTGGTGCGTCTCGCATGTCGAGACGCTAGTATCGGATCATGGACAAGTCTAGCGGAGTCGGCGTCCTCGACAAGGCCGCCCTCGTCCTGGGCGCGCTGGAGGCCGGCCCCCAGTCCCTGGCCGGCCTGGTCCAGGCCACCGGCCTGGCTCGACCCACGGCCCACCGGCTGGCCCTGGCCCTCGAGCATCACCGGTTCGTCACCCGGGACCTGCAGGGCCGGTTCACCCTCGGTCCCCGGCTCGGCGAGCTGGCGGGCGCGGCCGGCGAGGACCGGCTCATCGCGGCCGCCGGGCCGGTGCTCACCTGGCTGCGCGACACGACCGGAGAGAGCGCCCAGCTGTACCGCCGCCAGGGCCACGAGCGCATCTGCGTGGCCGTCGCCGAGCTTCCCTCGGGACTGCGGGACACGGTGCCGGTCGGCTCGGCGCTGTCCATGCAGGCCGGATCGGCCGCCCAGGTGCTGCTCGCCTGGGAGGAGCCGGACCGGCTGCACCGCGGGCTGGCCGGAGCCCGCTTCACGGCCAGCACGCTGTCGGCGCTGCGCCGTCGGGGCTGGGCGCAGAGCGTGGGCGAGCGCGAGCCCGGCGTCGCGTCGGTCTCCGCACCGGTGCGCAGCCCGTCCGGCCGGGTCGTGGCCGCCGTGTCGGTGTCCGGACCGATCGAGCGGCTCACCCGGACGCCGGGACGGCTGCACGCGACGTCCGTGGTCACCGCGGCCCAGCGCTTGTCCGAGGCACTGCGCCCCAGCTGACCCTCCGCCCCGTCCGAGCCGCCAGGATGGGCGGATGCGCAGTGCCACCTACCGGGTCCCTGACCTCGTTCTGACCGAGCACACCTTCTCGGTGCCGCTCTACCACGGAGACCCCACGAGCGAGCCGATCGAGGTCTTCGCCCGCGAGGTCGTGGCCGCCGGTCGGGAGAGCGACGACCTGCCGTGGCTGCTCTTCCTCCAGGGCGGCCCGGGCTTCGAGGCCGCCCGCCCGCTGCGGCGACACACCCCGGACTGGCTGGACCGGGCACTGCGGGAGTTCCGAGTCCTGTTGCTCGACCAGCGAGGAACGGGCCGCTCGTCACCGGTCGGACCGAACGACGTCGTCACACACGGTCCAGCCGGGCTCGCGGCACGGCTCGTCCACTTCCGCGCCGACTCGATCGTGCGCGACGCCGAGCAGGTCCGGCGCGAGCTCGGGGTCGAGCGATGGGGGGTGCTCGGGCAGAGCTTCGGCGGGTTCTGCATCGTCAGCTACCTGTCGATGCATCCGGAGTCGTTGAGCCTGGCCCTGATCACCGGCGGGCTGCCGCCGCTGGACCGCTCGATCGACGAGGTCTACACGGCCACCTACCGGCGCACCGCAGACAAGGTCGCCCGCCACTACGCCCGCTACCCGGCGGACCGTGCCCGGGTCCGCTCGATCGTGGACCGGCTGGCGGCCGACGACGTCCGGCTGCCGTCGGGCGACCGGCTCACCCCGCGCCGGTTCCGGCAGCTCGGCAGCCTGCTGGGCACGGGGGACGGGTCGGAGCGGCTGCACTTCGTGCTGGAGCTCCCAGCCGGCTCCCCCGCCTTCCTGTACGAGGTCGCCGGGGCGATGTCGTTCGCTCGCAACCCGTTGTATGCCGTCGTCCACGAGTCCTGCTACAGTCCCGGGCTGCCCACCCACTGGGCCGCCGAGCGGCTGCTGCCGGCGGAGTACGCCGCCGACCCGACCCTGCTCACGGGTGAGCACGTGTACCCGTGGATGTTCGCCGAGTACTCCGGGCTCGCGCCGTTCGCGGAGACCGCCGAGCTGCTGGCTGCGCACGAGTGGGGCCCGCTGTACGACCTCCAGCGGCTGGCCGCGAACGAGGTGCCGACGGCCGCAGCGATCTACGCCGAGGACATGTACGTCGAGCGGGAGTTCGCCGAGGAGACCGGGGCCCGGATCCAGGGACTGCGTCCGTGGGTCACCAACGAGTACGAGCACGACGGCCTGACGATGGACGGTGGCCGGGTGCTGGGACGGCTGCTCGACCTCGCCCGCGACCGCCTGTGACCCGAGTCGGGCCCATCGGGGCGCGACGGCCCCAGCGTCCTCACCTGCAGGAGACGGTCGCCGTCGGACCTCGGGTCGGCCGCGGCCGCAGCGGTGGGAAGGCTGCCATTCAGCCTGCTCGAGCGGCGAGCAGGTCCTTGACCTCGGCGGCCCTGGGTACGCGTCCGGACAGGACCACCTGCTCGTCGATGACGAGCGCCGGCGTGGACATGACCCCGTAGCCGACGATGGTCGGGTAGTCCTCGACCTTCTCGATCGTGGCGTCGAGGCCGAGGGCGTCGACGGCCTCGCGGGTGAGGCGTTCGAGGGTCTTGCAGTTGTTGCAGCCGGGGCCGAGCACCTTGATGATCACGACGGTGGTTCCTTCGGGTTGGCAGGTCAGGCGAGCAGGAAGTTGAACAGGTAGCCGACGGCGACGATGCCGGTGCCGACGACGCCGATGAACGCGGCGAGCAGCTGGGGCTTCAGGACGCGGCGCAGCAGGATCATCTCCGGCAGCGACAGCGCGACGACGGCCATCATGAACGCGAGCAGGGTGCCCATGGGCAGGCCCTTCTCGTGCAGGGCCTGCACCAGCGGCATGATCCCGGCGGCGTTGGAGTACAGCGGGACACCGATGCCGACGGCGACCAGCACCCCGAAGACGTTCCCGGGACCGGCGTACCTGGTGAAGAGGTCGGCCGGCGCCCATCCGTGGATGACCGCGCCCAGGCCGATGCCCACGAGGAGGTACGGCCAGATCTTGCGCAGGATGGTCGCGGCCTCCTCGGCGCCCATCTGCAGTCGCTGCTCGAAGGTGAGACCGAGCGTGCTGTCGATGACCTGGCCGCCGAGCTTGGTCTCGAACACGAACGGCTCGACCCAGCGCTGCACCCCGATCCGCCCCAGCACCCAGCCGGCGACGATCGCGATGACCAGGCCCGCGCCGATGTAGATCGCGGTCACCTGCCAGCCGAAGAGGGAGAACAGCATGCCGATGGCGATCTCGTTGACCAGCGGGCTGGCGATCAGAAAGCTCAGGGTCACCCCGATGGGCACTCCGGCGGCGACGAACCCGATGAACGCCGGCACCGCGCTGCACGAGCAGAACGGCGTGATCACACCGAGCCCCGCGGCCATCACGTTGCCCAGGCCCTCCCGCTTGCCGCCCAGCAGGGCGCGGGTGCGCTCCACGCTCATGTACGAGCGCAGCACCGTGACCACGAAGATGATCCCGACCAACAGCAGGCCGATCTTGACCGTGTCGTAGAGGAAGAAGTGGACGGTCTCGGTCAACCGCGCCGACGGGTCCATCCCGAACCCGTCGTAGAGCAGTCGGTCCCACAGCCAACGGTTCACCCGGTACACCGCCACCCACGCCAGCGCGGCGCCCAGCAGCGTGAGCCGCTGTCCACGCTTGGAGGTGGGGGTCCGCTCGACGATGCTCACGCCGACCCGAGGCTCCCCCCACCGGGCAGGGCTGCCCGCAACCGGTCCAGCGCGTCGTCGGCGAGCGCGTAGTCGATCCAGCGACCCCGGCGGCTCGTCGTCACCAGGCCGGCGTCCCGCAGCACCTTGAGGTGGTAGCTGAGCAGGTTCGCCGCGATCGGCACGTGCTCCTGCAGGGTGCACACACAGGCAGCACTCGAGGCCAGCCGCTGCAGCACGGTCCACCGGATCGGGTCCGCCACCGCCTGCAGCAGCGCCACCGACGCGTCCAACCGAGCCGCCGTGGCCTCCGCCGAAGCGGTGGCAATCAGTTCAGTCACATTTGAAGCAGGCACATTTGAAGAATACGTCGAATGGAGACCCGGGTCAATCCCCGGTCCCAGGGCTGGGGGTTCATCACAGGAACGCTGATTTCAAAGGCCCAAAGTCCCTATCTGGTCTCCGACACGCAGAGGCACCGTGATGTCGTATTCCAAGGGTTCTTGATCTAGCAGACCCCATGAGGCCACCGGCGTGATCGAGAAGGGCCGGCTTGGTCGCCACACCGTCGACACCACGCCGCTTACGGTGCTCCGGGGGCTGCAGCCCGGCTAGTTCGGTGCGCAGCAGCCGTGCACGGGAGGGGTAGCCCCGGTCATGGCCGTGACCCCATCGACCAGGGTCAGCGGAGAGGTCGGCCGGCGTGCTGCTCCGCGCTCAGGGGGTGGCAGGGGTGGGCTGAGGGGTGAAGTACTTGCGACGCAGCCACAGGGATACGTAGACGAGACCGACCAGGGCAGGGACCTCGATGAGGGGGCCGATGACCCCCGCTAGCGCCTGGCCGGAGGTGACGCCCCAGACGCCGATGCTGACAGCGATCGCCAGCTCGAAGTTGTTGCCGGCGGCGGTGAAGGCCACAGTGGCGGTCTTGGGGTAGCCGAGGCGGGCGCGAGTCCCGAGGAAGAACGAGACCCCCCACATCACGGCGAAGTAGGCCAGCAGCGGCACTGCGATCTGCACCACGGACACCGGGTCGGACGTGATCGCCTCACCCTGCAAGGCGAACATCACCACGATAGTGAACAGCAGCCCGTACAGCGCGAACGGGCTGATGAACGGGATGAACCTCTCCTCGTACCAGGTCCTGCCTTTGGTGCGCAGGCCGATCCTGCGGGTGAGGTAGCCGGCGACCAGCGGGATGCCCAAGAAGATGAGCACCGCCTTGGTGATCTCCCAGGTGGAGAAGTGCACGTCCTGCGTCGGCAGGCCGAGCCAGCCGGGCAGGATCTTCAGGTAGAAGGTGCCGAGCAGCGCGTAGGCGACGATCTGGAACACCGAGTTGATCGCGACCAGCAGCGCAGCCGCCTCCCGGTCGCCGCAGGCCAGGTCGTTCCAGATCAGCACCATGGCGATGCACCGGGCCAGGCCGATGACGATGAGCCCGGTGCGGAACTCCGGCTGGTCGTAGAGGAACACCCAGGCCAGGGTGAACATCAGCGCCGGGCCGATGACCCAGTTCAGGACCACCGACAGCCACAGCAGCCGCCGGTCGCCGGTGACATGGCCCATCTCCTCGTAGCGGACCTTGGCCAGCACCGGGTACATCATGAGCAGCAGGCCCAGAGCGATCGGCAGCGACGTCTGGCCGACCTTGACCGCGTCCAGCCAGGACTGAACGGATGGGACCAACCGGCCGAGCAGCAGCCCGGCCGCCATCGCCGCCAGGATCCACACCGGCAGGAACCGGTCCAGCGTCGACAGCCGGCCGATGACCGCCGCTTCGTCGGCGTCGTGCGCGTGCGTGGTCACCCGTCGTCCCCGTGCTCAGCCCGCGACAGGGGCGATCTCGGCGATCAGCGCCTCGATGCGACGGCGGATCTCGTCTCGGATCGGCCGGAATGCGTCGACACCCTGGCCAGCCGGGTCGTCGAGGACCCAGTCCTCGTAGCGCTTGCCCGGGAAGACCGGGCAAACATCCCCGCAGCCCATGGTGATCACAACGTCGGACTCCTTGACCGCCTCGGTGGAGAGCACCTTCGGCGTCTCCGTGGAGTTGTCGATGCCCTCCTCCAGCAGCGCCTGGACGACGGCCGGGTTGACGGTGTCGGCCGGCGCCGAGCCGGCCGGGCGCACCTCCACCCGGTCACCCGCCAGATGGGTCAGGGAGGCCGCGGCCATCTGGGACCGGCCGGCGTTGTGCACGCAGACGAACAGGACGGACGGCTGGTCGCTCACGCGTGATCGCTTTCGTCTCGGGGGGCAGTCACAGGGGTCAGTGCATTCCTACCCTGTCGGGCAGCAGCTCGGCCAGGAGTCCAACGACCCGCTGATCCCAGTCCAGGTAGCGCTTGCCCGGGGAGCGCGGACAGCTCGTGCAACCACGCGGCCGCCATCAGCCGACGGCACCGGAAGGAACCCGGTGATCTCCCGGCTGAACACCCGTCGAAGCGGGACGCCAGGTCCTCGACCACACCCCCGACCGGAGACTCCGCCCCGGTGGGCAGCCGGTCCGTGTCGTCAGCCGGCACCGCAGCACCCACCAGCCGCCGACACCGTCTCCAGCAGTGGCAGCGAGGCCGAGGCCGGCCTCGGGTTGGCCGGATTGTCGTCCTTGACCGTGTAGATCTCCCACGGGGCCCCGGCCGGGTCGTGCACCCACACCTTGTCCTGCAGCGCGTAGCAGCAGGTGGTGTCGCTCTCATCGAAGGTCGCCAGGCCGGCCGCACTCAGCCGAGCTGCGCCGGCCGTGACCTCATCGACCGTCTCGACCTCGACCCCCAAGTGGTTCAGCGCGCCAGCCACGCCGTGACCCCGCGCGTCGACCGGAGCCTCGATGAGCACCAGCTTCAGCGGCGGCTCGGCGATGGCGAAGTTGGCGTACCCGGGACGCCGCTTGTGCGGCTGGACCCCGAACAGCGTCGAGTAGAACGCCACCGAGGCCTCCAGGTCGGACACGTTGAGCGCCAACTGCACCCTGGACATGGCCACCACTCCGATCTACATTGACGATGGTCGATGTGGCTGGAGTCTGGCAACTGCATCGACACTTGTCAATGTCTTCTCTCGAACGGAGAGTCGGATGGTGGTAGCCGAGCCGGTGCTGACCGCGGCCGGGCCCGAGGGACCGGTCTGCTGCCCCACTGGGCTCACCACCCCGCTGGACCGTGGCACCGCGGAGGACCTGGCCCGCCTGCTCAAGGCCGTCGCCGACCCGGCCCGGCTTCAGCTGCTGGCTCTGCTCAGGGCCAGCGACGCCGGCGAAGCCTGCGTCTGCGACCTGACCGGGCCGCTCGGGCTCTCCCAGCCCACCGTGAGCCACCACCTCAAGGTGCTCACCGAGGCCGGACTCCTCGCCCGGGAGAAGCGAGGCACCTGGGCCTGGTACTCCGTCGTCCCCGGCCGGCTCGACGAGATCGCCGCTGTCCTGCACTGACCCCGACGCGGCGAACAACGCGTGGGTCTTCCTCCGCGTCGGCTTCAGGACGCCCGTCCGGTAGGGCCGGAGTCGAGCTGGAGACATGCGTCGGCGGCGATCCAGAAGATCCGTTCCCGGACCGTGGTGGCTGTGGTCCAGTCCCGGTGATCCCATTCGGGTCCAGCCAGCGAGTCCCCTGCGTACAGCACCTGGGCGAATGCCACTCCCCGATACCGCGCCACCGCGATGAATGCGGACGCTTCCATCTCAACCGTCAAACAGCCTTCGGCGGTACGCCGCCGAACCCGGCTGGTGGTCTCCCGGTAGGGAGCGTCGGTCGTCCACGTTCGTCCTGTGACGAAGGGGACCTCCGCGTCGCGGAGCGTGGCCTCCAGGGCAGCCACGCCCTCGACGTCGGCGTCAACGGTGCGGCTGGGGGGCAGGTAGTGGAAGGAGGTTCCTTCGTCTCGCAGCGCACTTTCCACCACGACCGCGTGGCCCATCACCAGGTCAGGGACCAGGGCACCGGCACCACCAACCGCGACGAAGCTGCGGTAGCCCAGCGCGATCGCCTCCTCGAGCAGGGCCCCCGCGAGTGGCGCGCCGACCCCGGGGTGCATGACAGCCAGGCTGCGGCCCCGGTGGTCGATCTCGTAGACGGGGTGCCCGCCGTGCGCCCAGTCGAGGACCTGAACCGTGCGGGAGTCGGGCCGCAGGGCTAGCGCATCCATCACCTCGCGGAAGAAGCACAACACCATCGGCCGCGACGCGTCGATCGGTCGGACGACCTGGCTGGGTTCGATCATGGACCGGGAGTCCAAGTCGTCCTCAAGTAGCGGCAGTTCCATGCACCACATCCTTCCAGGAAGGGATGCCCACCCGGGTGGCTCGCTCCCGTGCTGGCGATGATCAGGCGAGTCGGCGACCCCAGGGTCATCCGGAGGACTGCAGGCGCCACGCACCGCGTGCTGAACCCGACCGGATCGCCTGTGTCGCGCTCGGTCGGTTCGCCACGAGTGGGCGAGGAAGTCCACCATGGAGGAGTCGACCGGCCGGCCGCTGGTCGCCGGAAGGGTGCTGGTTGGCTTGACTGCGTCCCGACGAATCGGGTTGATGGCATGACTCAAGAACATCCGGGCCTCAGCGGGCGGCCCATCTACCTGGACTACAACGCAACCACCCCGGTCGACCCGCGCGTCGTCGCAGCGATGTTGCCGTTCCTGACGGCCGAGTTCGGCAGCCCCTCCAGTGCCCATGCCTACGGCCAGGCACCGCGCGATGCGCTGACGCGGGCCCGCCGGCAGGTGGCCGCCCTGATCGGGGCGTCCGGTGAGGAGATCGTCTTCACGGGCAGCGGGTCCGAGGCCGACGCGCTGGCCATCCGCGGGGCCGTGCTTGCCGCCTTGGCCACGGACCGCGACCACGTTCACTTGGTCACCCAGGTGACCGAGCACCCCGCGGTCCTGGCTGCCTGCCGGGAGCTGCAGCGATGGTATGGAGTCGAGGTCACCTACCTGCCCGTGCACCGTCACGGTGTCGTCGACCCCGACGACGTCGCGGCAGCCCTGACCGTGGACACGGTCCTCGTCTCAGTGATGCACGCCAACAACGAGACGGGCACCCTTCAGCGCATTGCGGACATCGCCGCGATCACCTGCAGCCACGGCGTCCTGCTGCACAGCGACGCCGCGCAGTCGGTCGGCAAGGTCCCTGTCGACGTCGACGACCTCGGCGTCGACCTGCTCACCGTCGTCGGGCACAAGATGTACGCGCCCAAGGGCATCGCCGCTCTCTACGTCGGACACGGCGTCTCCCTGCATCCCCTTGTCGGCGGCGGTGGTCAAGAACGCGGCCTGCGCGCACGGACCGAGAGCGTCGCCGTCGCGGTCGCCCTCGGCGAGGCAGCAGACCTGGCCGGCCAGGGCCTGGCCGCGGGCGAGTCGACTCGGCTCGCTGGCCTGCGCGACGGGCTGTCCGACTGGTTGGAGGAGCTGATCCCTGGCCGCGTGCACATCCACGGTCATCCCACCCGGCGGCTGCCCAACACGCTCAACCTGCGCATCACCGGAGTCCAGGCCCTCCCGCTGTTGGCCGCGACAACGGACATTTCCGCCTCCACCGGATCGGCCTGCCACGCCGGACGGGACGAACCCTCCGGCGTCCTCGTCGGCATGGGGGTGGATCCGGACGACGCCATGTCCGCCATCCGGCTCTCGGCCGGCCGCTGGACCGAGCCGGCCGACGTCAAACGGGCCGCGGCAGTCCTGGCCGAGGCTGCGCGGGCCGGCACCGGCGGCCGAGCCTGACCGACGCGGGCTCAGCCCGCCGGTACCTGCCCCACGCCCGGCGTGGTTGACGCGTGGTGGCCGAGCGTCTCGAACATGCGGATCGCGACGACCACGCCGGAGGCGGCGGTGATGGCGGCGACGACCCAGATCGCGGCGACCAGGGTGGTGGCGTCAGCGACGATGCCGACGAGCAGGGCGCCGACGGCGAAGCCGCTGTCGCGCCACAGCCGGTAGACCCCGACTGAGCGGGCCCGCCAAGCCGGGTGGGCGACGTCACCGATCGCGGCGAGCAGGGTGGGGTAGACCATGGCAGTGCCGGCGCCGATGACGGCAGCGGCTACGGCCCACACGGCGAACGTCGTCCCGAGCGCGACGACAGCGATGCCGACGGCCTGCACCCACATCCCGACGGCGATCAACCACTTGCGGCCGAGGCGGTCGGACAGCCCCCCGGCGAGCAGCTGGCCGATCCCCCACATCGCGGGGTAGATCCCGGCCAGGACGCCGATCTGGGTGATCGACAGGCCACGACTGGCGAACAGGATCGGAAACACGCCCCAGGCCAGGCCGTCGTTGAGGTTGTTGACCAGACCGGCCCGGCTGGCCGCGGACAGCGCGCGTTCCTTGACGCTAGTGAGCCAGAAGATCTGCCGCGTGGTGCGCCCGCCGTGCAGGTGGTCGTGCCGGTTGACGTGGTTGGCGGCCTCGAACCGGGCGTGATCGCGGGTCTCCTTGACCGCGAACGCCGACAGGCCGAGCCCGAGGGCCACGAAGGCTATCCCCAGGTAGAACGGGGTGGGCCGCAGCCCGTAGGTCTGGGCGAGGTAGCCGGTGGCCATCGCGGTCAGCGCCAGCGCGCCGTAGCCGGCCGCCTCGTTGAACCCCATGGCCCGCCCGCGGCGGGCTGGGCCGACCAAGTCGATCTTCATGATGACGGTGGTGGACCAGGTCAGGCCCTGGTTGACCCCGAGCAGCACGTTGGCGAACACGACCCAGCCCCAGCTGGGCGCCCAGATCAGCAGCAGCGGCACGGGGATGGCGACCAGCCAGCCGGCCACCAGGACGGGTTTGCGGCCGTACCGGTCGGACAGCGTGCGGCGAAGAAGTTGGTGATGGCCTTGACCAGGGCCGAAGGCCACGATGAACGACAACCCGCTGACCAGCGCGGTCAGGCCGAAAACCTGGTCGGCGAGCAGCGCGACAACGGTGCGTTCCTGAACCGCGTCACACAAGGCGCCGTTGAACCAGTCCAGGACCGAGACTTGGAGCAGGAAGTCTCGGGTCCGTGGCTCGAGGAGATCGAGGACTTCTCGCGTGAGGCAGTCCACAACTTGACGGCTGCCCCCGGTGAACGACTCGATGAAGGGCTCGCGGTCCTTCTCAGGCATGAGCAGCGCCGCGAGCCGCAACGGCGCGGGCCACCCGCCGGTCCGCTCGGCCAGCCGGTGCTGGTCGAGCGGCGACAGTCCGGTGACACCGCTCCCATCGAAGAAGCGGGAGAGCTCCGCGTCGTCGAAACGCAGCGATGCGGCACGCACTTCGACCAGGTCTCCGGACGCACGCAGCCTGGCCACGCCCAGGGCGGGGTCGGAGCGGGTGGAGATGACGAGCTGCACGCGCGAGGGGCGGTAGCGGAGAAACACGGTGATCTGCGCGTTGATCTCTGAGGTCTCTGCCCGGTGGAAGTCATCGAGGATGACGACCAGGTCTCCGGCCCCTTCTGCCAGCTCGTCGATGAGGACGGGCAGTGCGGCATCGACGACCCGGTCCGGGTTGGACCGCAGGGCCTCCAGCGAGCGACCACCGACCGCGCTCTCGCGCTGAGCGATCGCAGCGATGACATGGGTCCACAACCGAACCGGCTCAACGTCACCCGGGTCAAGCGTCACCCAGGCGAAACGAGTCGCCGCGTCAGTCTCGACCCATTCCGTGAGCAAGGTGGTCTTGCCGAACCCCGCCGGGGCAGACACCAAAGTGAGCGCCCGATCACGACCTTGGCGGAGCTCGTCGAGCAGCCGGGGTCGACACACCACCCCCCGAGGCAACCGGTTCGGGGCCAGCTTGGCCCTAATAGTCCCACACCGAGCCCGCCAGGCGCCCCCAGCCCGGCGCCCGGCTCCGCCTCCGCGACCACGCGACCTCCCCAACCCCACTCAACTCTGAGCCTAGACCGAGGGATGTCGTCCGAAGGGGCCACGGACAGCCCGGTGACCGCTGCGGCAGGTCGACTCCGAGGGGTGACAGCCACCACCACGGCATCGGCGCGGCCGGCGTGTCCGCCCACGCCTGCGAGCCGGCCGGCCTCGCCGAACGGCCGCCGCTGCGGAAGTCGGCGCGCGACAATGCGGTGTGCCCGACGACGGATCGCCACCCCAAAGCGTTGGGTCGGGCCGGTCTCGCGGTGAGCAGCGGTGGCCGATGGCGGTGGCCGTCCTCGCGGCGGGGGTGCTGCACCAGCTGCTGCCGGTGGGCTTTCGGCTGTCCCCGCGCTGGGCCTACCCGCTGTTCCTGGTCGCGTTCCTGCTGGTTCTGATTCTCGGAGACCCCGGGCGGATCGACCGGCAGCGGCGCTGGCTGCGGGTGACGACCGGGCTGATGATCGCCCTGATCACCACGGTGAACGCGTTCGCCGCCACCCGGCTGATCCTCGGCATCCTGCGGAACAAGTCGTTCGACACCGCCGGACAGCTGCTGGCCATCGGGGCCATCATCTGGCTCACCAACGTCATCGCGTTCGCGCTGTGGTACTGGGACCTCGACGGCGGCGGCGCGGCAGCCAGAGCGACCGGGTCGACCGAAGCCACCCCTGCGTTCGTGTTCCCCGAGATGACCCTGACCGAGTTCGCCCCGCCCGGCTGGTACGCGCAGTTCGCCGACTACCTGACCTTGTCGTTCAACACCGCCACCGCGTTCAGCCCCACCGACGTGTCCGCGGTCAGACGGTGGGCCAAACTCTTGATGATCACCGAGTCAGTGATCTCCTTGTCCTTGGTCGCACTCGTCGTGGCCAGGGCCGTGAACATCCTCTGACGACCTTCCTCGCAGCAGTCTCCCTCGCCGCTCCGGCGCGTTGCCCACATGCAGCAGAGCTGCGACCGGGCCGGCGCTGCGTCAACGCCTCGCCACTGACCAACGGCCACCGACGCCAGAACCCAGCCAGCGGTCCCCAACCAGCACTGCCACCGGGCACGGCACCGGTGCCGTCCCAACTGGAGGCTTGACGATCCTCAGCTGGGAGACCGCCCGGCGTCACACCAGCCGACCGCAGGCGCCGATGGAAGTGATGGCGCAGCTGTTGCGGGAGGACCGCGCACCGTCCGATCTCATGGCCACCTACGCAGACGCGGACGCGAAGCGCGCCCGCAACGGCCCCTGCACCTGTGGCAGCGAGAGAATATGGAAGCGCTGCCACGGCGCACCACAGACGCTCCAGCGTGCTCGGTCGGCCTGAACATCAGCCGAGAGCCGCAGTTGAGTGCCTGGGGGATCGTCGCCTGATAGCGCTGCCGTGCCGCGCGACGGTGGGAGGGTCGGTCAACAGTTGGGAATGCCCCTCGCCCCACGGACCGGTCAAACCGGCCGTCGAACGGCGCCGGCTCAGGCGGTCAGCTCGGTCAGCAGCGAGGCGAAGGCGGTGAGGTAGCTGTCGACGTCTTCCGGACCGGCGGCGACCGAGCAGGTCGGCCCGGCCCCCACGATGGCCTCCCAGACCCCCCGGTTGGCCAGGTAGACCCGCATGAGGCGACGCAATGGCACGTCCAGCGCCGCGCGCGCCTCCGACGCATTCCGCGGAGGCGCTGCGGTGAAGCTGTAACCGCTGCGGGGCCAGAAGCGGTGCACGGTCCAGGGCAGCTCGACCGTGGCCACCGCCTGCTCCAGCCCGTCGGCCAATCGGGTGCCAAGCGCCTGCGAACGGGCATAAGCCTCGTCGGTCAGCACCTCGCTCATGGCCGCCTGTGCCGCCGCCATGGACAGCGGGTTGCCGTACAGCGTGCCGCCGGTGGCGACCGCGGGTCTCGGGTCGTCACGCCCGAGCGGCCGCTGCAACGTCTCGGCCACCTCCGGCGTCATACCGTAGGCACCCAGCGGGATGCCGGCGGCGATCGACTTCCCGATCGTCACGATGTCGGGGTCCAGACCCCACAGGCGCGTAAGGCCACCCGGACCGACCACCTGGGTGTGGGTCTCGTCGAGGACCAAGACCGTGCCGGCGACGCGGGTGAGGTGACGCAGCTGCTCGTGGAACCCTGGGTCCGGCATCACCAGGCCGACGTTGTTCGTCATCGCCGGTTCGGTCACCACAGCGGCGACCCGACCCCCGGCCAAGGCGTCGGCCAACGCGTCGACGTCGTTGAACGGGATCAAGGCCGTGCGGTTGACGACGTCCGCCGGGAGCCCTTCCTCCTCCGGCTGCAGCCGGCCGTCGACCTGTTCAACGAGCGACTCGTCGAAGTGACCGTGGTAGTGGCCGTCGAAGAACAACACCTGGTCCCGACCGGTGAGGACCCGCGCCACCCGCAGCGCCTCGGTGTTGGCCCCCGTCGCGGACAGCGTGAACTGCCACATCGGCAGCCCGTATCGACGCCCGAGTTCCTCGGCGACCCACAGCGAGTCCTCGCTGGGCAGCAGGAACTGCGACCCGGCAGCCACGCGGGTCGACACCGCACGAACCACGGCCGGCGGCGCATACCCGGTGAACATCGACATGTCCGCGATGTTGAAGTCGACGTACTCGTGCCCGTCGACGTCGCGGAACCGCGACCCTTCACCGCCCGCGACGAACATCGGGACCGGCTCGTAGGAGGTGCGCAGCCAACTCATCGGCACCCCGTTGGGCATCAACTCACCGGCGCGACGCCACAGCTGCGCCCCCTTGGGTCGAGCGGCGACGAACGCCTCGTTCTCCCGAGCCGTCAGTTCGGCGACCATCCCCGGGTCCACCCGAGCGCCCATCAAGCCCTCCTGCCGGGCATCGAAGGGGCATACATCCAGCCGACACTGGAGGTCACCCCATCTGCGGTAGCGGCCTCGAGATCAACCTGCTCGGCCCACTCATAGACGTCGGCGGCCTCATCGCAGCACCTTCTCACGGTCCGTCTGGTTGCCTTGAGCCACGCCCAACAACTTGCCGGACCGAGCGCCCTGGAACTTCGGTGCGCCTACTCGAAGCCGCCGACGAGTCTCCTCTGACCCTGATCTTTCATCCAAATCGTTGCGGCCGTGAAATGGGGGGCGTGGGCGGGTGTGCGGACCGCGGACGATGCGGAGCCGGCGTCGCCGCGGTCACTGATCTTTTCGCTGGCTCCGACGTGCCGGTTTTGGAGTCTGTCGGGCTGGCGTCTTGGAGCTTTGCGGCGCGGTGAGTGATGTGTGTGGGCGTGTCGCATCGCGGTGTGGGCGGACTGGTGAGGTGGGACGAGGCCCTGCGGCTGCTGCGTTCGTCAGCCGGATGCGGGTAGCGCTCGTAGTCGGTTCAGCGCGGTGATGAAGGCCTGCAGGTGTCGGTAGGCGGCGCCGAAGCGCAGGTGCAGACGCCGGCCGTGGCGGACCAGCCTGGCGGGGACGTTGAGGAACGCCAGCCGCAGTCGTTTGCCCCCGGCCCGCCGGTACTCCGCGGGTAGGGCCAGGGTCCGTAGCCACAGCCCAACGTTGTGGGCCAGGGCGACGGCTTGCCAGTACAGCCCGTTGCCGAAGAACGACTGCACCGGGGCGTGGTTCATGCCGAAG
>DATCDE010000328.1 GCA_036510875.1 Actinomycetes bacterium | reverse complement strand
CCGCGCCCTAGCGGCGGCCCGACTGCGCAAGACGTTGGTGGGGGCGCCGCCACCGATCGTCGGTTCCGCGCGAGACGCGTACCGCGCCCTGCTCGAGTCTCGGGTGGGGGACACCCACGCGCCCCCGGCCGAACCCCCCAGCCGCGGCGGCAGAGACCCATCCGGCCGCCTGACCGGTGCCGACCATGGTCGGTGAGCGTGCGTGAGTCGCCCGACTGCGACGAACGATGCCGGAGTCGGGCCAACGCGAGCGACGAACTGAAGGGGAGAAAGGTCCCGCGGCCGACTGCGCGGGGGTGAGGCAGGAGCCCGTGGCGGGCGCGAACGCCAGTTCGACAGCCGGAGAGTCAAGCGAGGGCAGAACTCATGCGATGGGACGTGACCAAGTCCTGCGGACGGCGATCAACCTCGTTTCTGCTTCCTTCTGGGTTGGCTTGTCTGCC
Organism: Actinomycetes bacterium; assembly: GCA_036510875.1. Classification (NCBI taxonomy): domain Bacteria; kingdom Bacillati; phylum Actinomycetota; class Actinomycetes; species Actinomycetes bacterium. Next base: position 4,775 of record DATCDE010000328.1, on the reverse strand, counting down.
CACGTCACACACCCTCGAGTGCGGAGAGCCGGCCGGATTCGATGCTTTCGAGGAATGCCTGGTAGTCGCGCTCGTTCTGATCGGCGTACCGCCTGGCGAAGTCGACGATCGCTCGGTCGAACGCATCGGAGTTACCGAGGTAGGCGGACATGGCGACTGGGTCCCCGGTGCGGGCGTGCGCTCTGGCCAGGGTCCAGCCGCACAGCCCAGCGTAGAACTCGAGGGCGGTCGGCGACATGAGCTCCACGAGGGCGGAGCCCTTCATGTCACGAAGCTGGCGCCAGTAGAAGTACCGCGAAGTGTCCCGCCCACGCGTCCAGCCCAGGAAGACGTCACTGGCGGCCTGCATCCTGCGCTGGCCCTGGACGACGCGGTCGCCGTGCTGGGTGTACCGGCTCTTGGGCAGGTGGTCCTCGAGGACTGACGCGGTGGCCTCCTTCACCTGCAGGAAGAGCGGGTCACCGTCGTCGCGACCTTGGAGCAGCACGATGAACGCCCGGGTCCCCACGCTGCCGACTCCGACCACTTTGCGGGCCATGTCGACGACCTGGAACCGCTCGAGCAGGTCCCGTCGGTCAGGCTGCAAGGTCGCGCGGTAGGCACGGAACTGTGCATGGACGGCGGCCTGGACGGCGTCCGGCGACAGGCCGTACGTCTCCGCCAGGTCGCGCATCGGGACCACGATCGGCGGTCGACTGACGATGCGGTGGGTACCGTCGACGTTCTCGGCCAGTTTCGAAAGTGCTTGCAGACTGTCTCGGGTGCGTGCCTTTTCGATGTTCCTCTCGCCGCGCCGGATGTCCTTCTTGGTGGCCTTGTTCTTGGCCGTGGACCGGACTGCGGCGGCGATGTCCTCCTCAGCGAGATGGGCGTACCAGATGTCCATGGTTCGCATCTGCGCGAAGTCGGCCATCGCCTCGCGGTATGCGGCCACGGAGGCCCTGGCGGCGGCTTTCGTGTCTGCCTTGGTGTGACCGTTGTTGCGCGATGCGACGGTGAAGCTCGCCGCCATTCGCTTGACGTCGTACTCGAAGGGCCCGGGGAGTGTCTCGTCGAAGTCGTTGAGGTCGAACAGCAGGCGCCGCTCGGGCGACGCGAAGAAGCCGAAGTTAGATAGGTGCGCATCACCGCACAGCTGCACGGTGAGCCCGGCCCTGGGTGTGTCCTTCAGGTCAGCGGCCATGATCTTGGCGGCGCCGCGATAGAAGGTGAACGGGGAAACGATCATTCGGCCGTGGCGGACCGGGACCAGATCCGGCTCCCGGGTGGCGTCCTGCTCCTCCAGGAGGGCGACCGGGTCGGGGCGGGCCAATGCCGACCTCCAGCCCTCGCTGCTCGACGGCGGCGTCCGGTCCCTGGCTGACTGCCCGAGAGCCCTGCGTTCGTCGAGTGTGAGATGCACGACCTTGTTCGCCGCCATCGTGCTCACCACCTGCCCTCCGGGTGGGGTGCCTCCTAGCCTCTACCGTCGCTCAGGGGAGGACATCACCCCTGCCGGGTGAAACCGGATGTCCGTGGGAGGTGGCCGTGCCGCCTCCCGCCTAGGCCCGCAGCGTTCAAGGGGGGACACAACGGGGTGGGACCGGGGGCAGCTGGGGGTCCGCGCGGGACAGGTGGGCCAAGTGCGGCTGCCCAGCAGCGACCTGGACAGTCGAGCCGCGCGAACTCTCGGGGGTGGCCTCGAGGATCGGGGCGTCTCGCCTCGAAGGTCCGGCGAACCGCACGGAGACCGTCCCGGTCACGCTCTTCACGGACTGGTTTCAGGCCGACGCTGCCAGGGATGTGTACCGGGGCGACTACCTGGCCAAGCGAGTCCCCGAACCCCTTGCCCGAGTTCGAGTAGCAATCAACGCGGCGGCGCTCTACCTGACGATGGTCTGACCCCACCTCCTCGACCTTGGGTTGAGCACCGTGCCCAGGGGAACGGCTCCACGAGGGTGCGGCCAGAACGGAAGCCCTGGTACCCGACACGTGCGCGATGGCGTCGACGGCGTCGGAGTTCCGGCGGGGGCGTGGTTGTTCCCCCGATCATTCCGAGTGGCGGCCGAGCACGCGCGAGTAGTGTCGCCGCTGAGTGGCCGAGATCCATACCGTCTGGGGCGGGGTTCCGACTGGGGAGGGGGCAGGTCGACGCCGTGCCGGATGCCCAGCTTTCGCCAGACACGATCCTGCAGATCGCGCCGGATATTCGGATGCGCTTCGACTCGACCGGCCACCTGCTCATCGACTCGCCGACTGGCACGGTGGTGGACGCCGGCCCACGAGGGTTCGCGGTCGTCTCGCTGTTCGCGCAACCGGTCTCCCTCGGCACCGCCATCGCGCGGCTGGAGGCGAAGGAGCACGGTTCGACCGACTTCGCGCCGACCATGGGGCTCGTGAACCTGCTGCTCGAGGAGGGGGCGCTCGTGTCCCCGGGTGCAGACCGCGGCCAGACGCGCGGGTGGGCCGACCCGGTCGAGCACGCCCGCATGTTGCACGACCAACGCCGTACCGGCGACTACCTGGCCGCGATCGCGGTCGCAGTCCGACCAGGCGACGTGGTCTTGGACATCGGCACCGGCAGCGGAGTCCTCGCGGTCGCCGCAGCCCGAGCAGGTGCCCGGCACGTCTACGCCATCGAGGCCAGCGACATCGCAGGTGTAGCGGAACGGGTGTTCGCAGTGAACGGCGTGGCCGACCGGGTGACGCTCATCCCGGGATGGTCCCGTCAGGTCGACCTGCCGGAGCCCGCCGACCTCCTGATTTCGGAGATCATCGGCAGCGAGCCGCTGGACGAGGAAATTCTCGAGACCACTTTGGACGCTCGCCGCCGCCTACTGGCTCCGGGGGCCAGGCTCGTCCCGCACACCCTCACCCTGATGGCACGACCGCTACGGATCCCGGATGTCGACATGCGTCAGCGAGCGATCGGACCAAGCGCGGTCCGGCGCTGGCAGAATCTGTACGGGATGGACTTCCAGCCGCTGCTGGATGCCGCCCATCCCGGGCCTGTCCATGTCCCCACCGAAGGTGAAGTGGCCGCAGCCTGGCCCCCGGTCGGCCCGACAGTCGTCCTTGCAACCATCGATCTCACCAGTTTCGAGGAAGCCACCCTGAAGGCCTCGGCAGATCTGAAGGTCGACGGCCAGCGAGAGGTCAACGCCGTCGCCATCACCTTCCGAGCCGGACTGTACGGGGTCGTCATCCACACCCTCGACCCCTGGAGCTGGCCGGTCTCCAGCTGGTCAACCTCCGTCTGGGTGCTCCCCGATTCCCTGCGGATCGGCCCGGAGGACGCGTTGAGGATTGACTACCATCGCCGGGTGCCGGGAACGCCGGACGGCCTGAACTGCCATGTGGTTCGCCGGGTGGACTGACGTCAGCCCGCGGCCACGGGGATTCGGCGTCGTCGGTGCGGCACTTGTGCCGCAACTGGCGATAGGGACAGAGTGTGCCGTGTGGGCGTGGCCCACGCCTGAAGGGGTCGGAGCGCAGGGCTGTTCGCGGAACAGGAGAACGTCATGGGAATGATGCGTAGGCGTGCTCGCCGCAGGACCGCGATGGTGGTGGGTGGCGCGGCCTACGCCCGCGGGCGAAATCGAGGCCAGCAGGACGCCCAAGCGGAGGATTACCCGCCCGAGCCCGAGCAGCAGGTGCAGTACGCGCCGCCGGCACCGCCGCCGCCTGCGCCGACGAACGGGCCATCGGACCTCGACCAGCTCAAGGGGCTCGCCGAGCTTCATGACTCCGGTGCCCTCACCGACGACGAGTTCGCCGCCGAGAAGGCCAAGATCCTCGGCGGCTGACCAGCCGCCTTTCACCGTCGCGAAGGGAATCCCATGGCGCAGAGCACGCGCAGCGATGTGCTGCGACGAGCGCTGGAGGCGTGCCTCGTCGGTGACGTCGATGCACTGCCGGAGCTGTTCACCGACGATGCCAGCGTTTGGTCGCCGAACATGCTGGCCACCTCGCTCGGAGAGCTGGCCGAGGCTGTCGGCGACCGTGACGGCTCGTTATCGGACGTCAACCTGCAAATCGACGCCCTCGACGTCGTAGGCAACAAGGGCTTCGTCGAGTACCGCGTGAGCGCGGTGTTCTCCGGCCCCTTCGTGCTCGACGAAGACCGCGCCATCGAGCCCAACGGGCAGACGATCCTGATCGGCGCCGCGCTGGTTGCAGATTTCGATGGGGACAAGATCGCCGCCCTCCGCAACTACTTCGACGACTCCACGTTGATGGAGCAGATGCTCCTCACCTAGACCGGCCGCAACCCACCATCAGCCATGGACCACACCTTCCGGCTCGTCGTCGAGGACGCCCCGGACGCGGCGGACCTGGCCTGGCTCGAGGAGAAGGTAGCTGCCGCCGCTGCGGCCGCCGCCGGGGACGAAGTCGAGCAGGAGCTGGCCGTGTTCGTCCGGGGTGACCGAGGGGCCTTGCTCGGAGGGATCTGCGGCATCACCTGGGGCGGGTACTGCGAGCTGCACGCCATGTGGGTCGACGAATCCGTTCGTGGTCGCGGGCTGGCGCGCAGGCTCCTGGCTGCGGCAGAGGACGAGTCCCGCCGGCGAGGCTGCGCAATGGTGCTGTTCATGGCCTACGACTTACTGGTGCCGAACCTGTACGAACGGCTCGGGTACGAGACCGTCGCCGTGGTCGAGGACTGCCCAGCCGGTAGCGCAGCCAGGTGGTACCGCAAACGCCTGTGACGCAGGGAGTTCGTGCAGGGACGAAGGATCCTGGAACCCGGAAGACGCTTCGTGATCTCGCTGACGCAGTGTTCTGAGTCTGCGAGA
>DATCDE010000327.1 GCA_036510875.1 Actinomycetes bacterium | reverse complement strand
TGCCTGGCACCCCGCCAATGCCACCTCGTCGATCCGAAGCCACCCACAAGTTCATAACCCGGTAGCGGCCCCAGGCAGTATGCGCCGCCCTCCGGGCGCGTCAAGCACCGTTCGTCCTCGCCCTGCGGGCCTCCGGGCGCTACGAACTTGACCCGCCCGTCCGGACGACGCCGCCCTCAACGAGGCCGCCCCCGCTGAGAAAGTCCTTGACCGGCCCCGCTCCTTCATGAATGCCGTTCTGACTCGGTTCGTGGTGAAGGTCCGGCCTTCGCCGTCGCTTCGGGCGTCCGTGGTTTCGTGTGCTCGGTTGTGGTGGCGCGGGGCCCGGTCAGGGCTGCACGGCCGATGGTGTGGTGTCGTGTGGGGGCGCTACGTCTCGGCGTTGCACGCCGAGGAAGTGGTCGTCGCCGTCGGGGTTGAGTCCCCATGACCGGACTTCCGCAGATGAAGGGCAGACGAACGGCGTGATCATGGCGTTGACCTGCGGTTATGCGTTCAAGGCGTGACGGGGGCGTGTTGCTACAAGCCCGCGTCCTGGACTGGCTGGGGGCGGTGTGGTCAGTCGGTGGTGACGGTGAAGTCGAAGAACCGCGCGGGCTCGGGGAGTTGAAGCGCGGCCAGGATGCTCTTGTGCCCGGCGGTGAGGGTGGAGCGCTGGGCGATCTGACCGTCGGCGGTCGCCAGGGTGACCAGGTGCATCCGCTCGAGTTCGTTGCGGACGTTGCGCCAGGTGTCGCTGGTGGCGTTCTCTACCACGCGCAGCAGTAGCAGCGCGAGCCAGCACAGTTGGACGTGCGCGCGGATCCGGTCCTCGCGGTGGTGGAACACCGGGCGCAGCCCGAGGGCGCCCTTCATGTCTCGCCACCCTCGTTCGACCTGGATCAGCTGCTTGTAGGCCGCGGCCAGGTCCTCGCCGGTGAGGGTGGGGTCGGAGGTGCGCAGCAGCCACTTGCCGTCCAGGTGGCTCTCGCGCTTGATCGCGGCCGCGTCGACGCGCAGCAGCTCGCCGCCGGTGCGGCGCACATACCTGCGCAGACCGGGCTTGGTCTTCAGGCTCCCGACGAACTCGTCGCGGCGTCGGGCGGTCCAGCTGTCGGAGCCCTCGATCAGGCTCTCCAGGTGCGCCACCAGCTGCCCGCGCACCGCCTCGTCGCGTTGGGCTTGTTCGGGGTTGTGGCAGACCACGAACCGCTGGGCCCGGGCGCCGCCGTCCCCATCACCCTCCCCGCCGGGGGCGACCGTGACCTCCTTCACGCGCAGGTTGCCGGCCACCGTCCGGTAGCGGCCGGCGCGGGCCAACGCCGCGGCGGCCTCGCCGTTGGTGGCCCGCAGCTTCTCGGCGTGGATGTAGTGCCCACCGCCGCGGGTCAGGTAGGCCCGGTTAGCGGCGGAGGCGAAGCCGCGGTCGGCGACCCAGACCAGTCGGTGCAGATTCCCGCCGGCCAGGTCGTCCTTGACGGTGCGGATGATGGAGGTGTCGTTGGTGTTGCCGGGGAACGTCCAGCAGCGGACCGGGACGCCGTCGCGGGTGACGGCCATCGCGATCACGCCTTGTGGCAGGTCGGTGCGGTGGTCCTTGGAGTGCCCGAACATCCGCGTGCCGCTCTCCACCGGCCGGGTCACACCGTCGTCGTCGACGGTCTCGGCCAAGTCGATGAGCTCATCGGCGACATCCAGCTCCCAGTAGGTGCTGGTGGTGTCTCGAACACGATGTCCAGGTCGAGGTTGAGCAGATGCGCGACCGAGTTGAAGATCTCTGCGGCGATCTCGTCCAGCGCGTCGAGCAGGAAGTCCATCGCCCGATACGCCTGATCGTCGGTGAACGCCGTGAGGCCGTCGATGGCGACCAGCTTCGCGACCCAGTCGGTGGCGGCGAGCTTGCTGCCCGGCTTCAACGCGCGTTGCGCGACGAGCGCGAATATGACCCTTTCGACGCTCTCACCGTCCAGGCGACGGCCGGTGGCAACCCGGCGGATCGCCGCGCCGATCCCGAGCCGTTCCCACAGCCGGTCCAGCACCCAGGCCCCACCCAACGGGCGGGAGTCCACGATGTCGACCTCCGCGCTGTGCGCGGCCGCGGTGGCCTGCTCAGGGGTCAGGAACCGCGAGATCGAGCTGACCAGCCGGGCCAACCCGTCACGGTCGACCAGTTCGGCACGACCGAAGTTGTGGATCACCTTCGCCACCGAGTTCCCGGTCTGCGGGTGCCGTTCGTTGTGCGCCAGCTGCAAGTAAGCCACCACCGACCCGTCCCGGTTGGTCCGCCGCGTCTCGCGCAAGTACATGCCCGCAACTCAAGCGGACAACACCTGCCCTGTCGAGCGACACGCCACAAGTCGTGTGCCTACAAAGAATCGCCTTCCGACGACCCGACACCCCCGCTGACCTGCGACGATACTGTTGATCAAGCTCTCATGTGCCCATCGTCTGCGGAAGTCGGGCATGACACACCACCCACATCGACCGGTGCCGGCTGATTGAGTCTGCGCCGAGCAGGGACAGCGTCAACACCGTTCGTCCTCGCCCTTCGGGCTCCGTGCGCTCCGTGTTGACCCCGCCCCATAACTCGACGCGCCCAGAATCCGTCCCCACCGGCCAAAACCAAGCGTGGCCAACAGTCTTGACTCGCTGGGCTCCGTCGGGAATGCCGATCAGGGGCGCATGGAGAGCACGGCAGCCGGCGATCGGTGCGGATCTTGAAGTTAGTCGTAGACGGTCGACAGGTGTTCGGGGACCGTGTTCGATCTGAGCGGGGAGGACCTTGCGCCACCGCGCGGGCCATCCGGTCGCTCACCCCAGGCCGAGGGTGTCGGCGGTGCGGCGCATGACGTGGTCGAAGAAGGAGTCGAGGTCGTCGATCGTGTTGTTGTACTGGCCGTCGAGTTCGAGGCTGATGTGGCCCAGCAGTTGCGTCCGCGCCATCAACCCGGCGATGAGGTGCGAGTCGGGGACGATCGGCGGCACGAACTCACGCAGCCGGGTCAGTCCCGCCGTCACGGCCGCCGGCACCGGCACGGTCACCGGCTCGATGCCCTGGGCCAGGCCGTCGGCCAAGATCGTGATGAGGGTGACCGACACGCGCGTCCCCGGTCCGATCGTCGCCTCGGGAGCGGCGTACCCGGGGACCGGGCTTCCATAGATCAGCGCCCACTCCTGCGGGTGCTCGAGCGCCCAGCCGCGTGCGCCGTTCGCGACCGCCATCCAGCGTCCAAGCAGGTCTTGGCGGGCGACACCCCCCTCGGCGGCGTCCACGGCGTCCCCGAGACCGTCGTAGGACTCGATGATCAGCCGGGTGAGCAGTTCGTCGCGGCTGGGGAAGTAGCGGTAGACCGCGCTGCTCACCATGCCGAGGTCGCGCGCGACGGCGCGCAGCGACAGTCCCGCCGCACCCTCGGCCTCGAGGTGCCGGCGGGCGCAGTCGACGATCTCGCGGGTGAGCTCGGCGCGAGCACGCTCGCGGGCGGTGCGCGGGGCGGCAGCGGTCTCGGTCACGCGAACATCATGCCAGATCCGAGAGCGGTGACCATGTTTGTGAGCGGTGCTCTTGACGCGACTAGGTGCACCGCTCCATACTGTGAGCAGTGCTCTCGGATACCCCGGGACGAACGGACGGAGATCGACATGAGCCAGCGCACCCACCTCGTCGTCGGAGCGGGACCGATCGGATCGGCGGTCGTGCGCCGCGTCGTCGCCGCCGGCGACCGGGTCCGCGTGGTCACCCGCTCGGGCTCGGGACCCGACCTGCCCGGCGTCGAGAAGGTCGCCGCCGACGCCTCCGACGGCGCGCGCCTCGTCGGGCTCGCCTCCGGCGCGGACGTGATCTACAACTGCGTGAACCCGCAGTACCACCACTGGCCCACCGACTGGCCGCCGGTCGCCGACGCGCTGCTCGCCGCCGCCGAATCGTCGGGCGCCGTGCTCGTCACCACCGCCAACCTCTACGTCTACGGCAAGGTCGACGCCCCGATGACCGAGCAGACGCCGCTCGACGGGGCCGGCACCAAGGCGAAGGTGCGCATCCGGATGTGGGAGGACGCCCTCGCCGCGCACCAGGCCGGCCGCGTCCGTGCCACCGAGGCCCGCGGCGCCGACTACGTCGGACCTGGCTCCGAGTCGCACCTCGGCGAGCGCACGATCCCGAAGCTACTCGCGGGCAGGAACGTCCAGGTGCTGGGCAGCCCCGACACGCTGCACACTTGGACGTACACCGAGGACATGGCCATGACCCTCGTCGCGCTCGGCGCGGACGAGCGCGCGTGGGGCCGGGCCTGGCACGTGCCCAGCGCGCTGGAGTGCACGCAGCGGGAGGCCATCGCGCGCCTGGCCGAGATGGCCGGTGTCCCGATGCCGAAGGTGAGCACGATCCCCGGCCTCCTACTCAAGGCGCTCGGTCTCGTGAACCCGATGATGCGCGAGCTGCCCGAGGTGGCCTACCAGCTCGAGCAGCCGTTCGTCATGGACTCCTCGGCCGCGCAGCACGAACTGGGTCTCGTCCCGACACCGGCCGACGACGTGCTCCGAGCGATCCTGAGCGCCTTCGCGTCGACCGACCAGAAGGCCGCCTGACCCCACCCCCGCTGCCCAGACTGATTCAGCGGCCGCACCCCGTTCGGAAAGCGACCGTGTGTGTCCGTCCCGGCGGCGGGGTTCGCGCGGGTCGACGGATCGCGCGTCGGGGGTCCCTTCGCCGGCGGCTGTGTGAGAGCCTCCGCTCGTTGATCTCCGTCGCGCCCGCCTCGCCGTCACCGTCGCCTACGTCGGTCAGGGACTGTGTTTCGCGAGGCTGGACGCGCTGCCGATGCAGGGCGCCAACCGCAGTCGTGTGCAGCCAGCTCTTGCCGAGTGAGGTTGCGCCCATGCCGATGAGCGCGCCTTGTGCATTGGCGCTATTGGCGCCATAATGGCGCCATGCCAAGCGTGCAGATCAAAGGCGTCCCGGAGCAGACCCATGCCGTCCTGCGCCAGCGCGCCGCGGCGGCCCACCAGTCGCTGCAGGAGTACCTGCGTGCCCGGTTGATCGAGGAGGCCAGCCAACCGACCCTGGACGAGGTCCTCGACCGCGCCGGCGGCCGGTCCGGTGGCTCGGTACCGCTGGCGGATGCCGTGACGACCGTCCGGTCCGACCGTGCTCGTCGTTGACGCCAGCATCCTGGCGGTCGCGATCGCTGACGACGGCCCGGACGGCGACCACACCCGCGCCCGCCTGCGCGGAGAAGTTCTGACCGCGCCCGAGCTGGTCGACCTCGAGGTCGCGTCGGTCCTGCGCCGTCAGGCCCAGGCCGGAGCCATCAACGTCCGCCGTGCCGGCCTGGCGCTGGCCGACCTGGCGGCCCTGCCCCTGCAACGGGCGCCGCACCTACCGTTGCTGCCCCGCTGTTGGGAACTGCGCGAGAACCTCACGGTGTACGACGCTGCCTACGTCGCCCTCGCCGAGGTCCTCGACGCGACGCTGCTCACCGGCGACCGACGCCTGGCACGGGCCAGCGGTCCGCGGTGCGACATCGAAGTGGTCCGAACGCCCCACTGAACCAACCAGTCGCGACCATGCCGCTGTCGGCGCGAGCATCCGACGATGCCGCGAAGCGAACGCCCGCTACATGCGGTGATCTCAACCGGTCGAGCAAACAGCCTCGCTGTTGAGGGTTGTATCGACTCGGAGGTTGCGATGCACAGGTTGACGTCGGAGCAGATGCTGGTGGTTGCGGAGCGGGCAGCTGCTGGGGTGCCCTCGCGGCAGATCGCTCGGGAGATCGGTCGTGTTCATCGGACGGTGCATGACTATGTCGCTGCGTTGCGGAAGCGACCGGTGCGGTCCGGACGTTGCGGACCTGAAGGCGGCACCGACGCGGATCGTGATCGCGGTCGGAGTCGAGTCCGAAGGCTTGATGACGGGACGCAACTCCGTGGCGACCGCCGAGGCACTCGGGCAGGAGGTGGCCGTCTTCCCCAGCCATCACGGAGGCTTCGTCGGCGGGGACTCAACGTGGGCCGGCCAGCCCGAGGCGTTCGCGGCACGGTTGCACGAGTTACTCGACGATTGAAGTGTCAACCCGCCGTGAGGCGGTCGGCAGCGCAAGATCAACCCAACTCACCGGCATCCTGCTCGTCGCCCTCGCCGGCACCCCCGCCCGTCGCGGCGGCCGACGCCACCCACCGCCCACAACCAGGGTCGGCACCTTCCTGGCCCGAGCCTTCGAAGTCAAGACCGACGAGCGGGCCTGGCGGGTCGGAGTGGCCCGGCGAAGGCCGCGCAGCGGCACAAGGTGCTCTCCGACGCCTTCAAGCTGGCCTGGATCTCCAGCACTCTCTACCCCCGCCCGCGCCTGATCTTGTGCCTGACCGACGACGGCCGCGGCCCCGTTCTGGCCCTCGTCGAAGTCTTGGGCCGGGTGGGCGCTCCGGGATCTGAACATCGAGGTGGTCGTCGTCCCATTCCCCGACGAGTGGCGCGAGAAGGTCCGGGTGGCCCAGGTCCGGCGGTACCGGTAGCCGAGAACCTGACGCCCTCAGAGTCGTTGTCCTTCCGCAACCGCGGCGTGGGCAACGCAGTCGATCACGGTGCGGCTCCCGCTGTAGCCGGGCACGTGGCAGGGCCGGATGCCCGTCGAGGCCAGCGGCATCTCCAGGGTGAAGGCGACACCGCCGCGGTGTGAGGTCGCGGTGTACCAGTCGGTGAGGTTGCCGTGGCACGGCCCCGAGCACGCAACGACACGGGCGGGCCCGACGTCGACCATCGCCGCGAACTGCCGTGCCCGGGCGGCCCTCAGCCCACCCCCGGTAGTGTCGACGGCCGAGAGGAAGCCGTGGATCGAGATGACCAGGTCGGGTTGAAGCCAGGTGAGCAGCCGGGCCATGGCCGCCGCCTCCGGCTCCGACAGCGCCCGGAAGCCGCTGCGCGTGGTTCGGGTCCACCGGGCCGGGAAGTTGCCGTTCAGGTCGACACCACGGGCGTTGTACCGGTGGCCGGCAGCGCCGCCGTCGGGGTTCATGGTGCGCACGGTCCACACCTGCAGCCCCGCAGGCACCGGCAGGGCCCGGATCTTGTCGACGACCAGCGGGCCTGGCCACTCCTCGCCGTGCATCTGCCCCAGCACCAGCAACAGATGGCTGGCGGTCGCAGCGCCCTGGCGCACCGCCTCGATCGGGCGACCGTCGACCGAGTACCCGATGACGCAGGCCAACGTGCTTGAGCTGGAACCCGGCACCCGGCAGGTCACCCCAGCCGGCGGGTCAGCCGCATACCTGGGGGCGCTGACCCGCCCCGAGGGGCTCGGTTGCACCCGGGAGGTTTGACCGCCAGCAGCGGCGGCAGCCGCGCCCGACGCCGGTGCTGAAGATGTCGGTCGCGCAACAGCTGTCGAGGCTGGGGAGACCTGTCCCGCTTCAGCCGGTCTGGAGGGGTGGGCCGACGTCGGACTGCACCCGGCCAGGACTACGACGGCGCTGATGAGCGCTGCCACCCTCATCCCAGGCCACCACCAGTCAACGCGCGGTCACTGGCTACCACGTCCCCATGCTGCCCCGCTCGGCCGCTGCCGTCAGGTCCATCCCGAGGCCGATCAGCCGCCGAGCCCCTCCGTGGGCCGCAGGTTGGACGACCTTGTGACGACCGCGTTCGCGATCGGCACCGCGGCGCGCAGCCGCGACAGTCGCGCGTTCCGGTCCCGATCCCCACGAGAGACACCACCACCGTTGGCCATGAACGTCCTCCTTGTGCGGGTGAGACACGAAGCCCGACAAGCGCATCAGAAGGACGTTCCCAACGCCAGCCCCAGAAGGCGCTCAACGCATTCCCGTGCCGCGAAGTGGACGCCCGATACGTGCCGATCCCGTTCGGTCCTGCTGCGTCCTGGCGATCAGCGGTTGGATTGGGCATGGCCTACGTGACCGATCCGCGTGTGGACGCATACATCGACCGCTTGCCCGACTGGCAGGCAACGCTATGCCGCGAACTCCGCGACCTGGTCCACTCTGCTGACCCCGAGGTCGTGGAGACCATCAAGCGGACCGACCGTCCCTACTTCACCCTGCAGGGCAACATCTGCGCACTGCTCGCGGCCAAGGACCACTTGAACCTGTTTCTCTACGACGGAGCGATCGTGGCGGACCCCGAGCGCATCATCACGGGGGGCCACGACAACACCACGGCGCGCACGATCGCATTCAGGCAGGGGGACGCCGTAAACGCCACCGCCCTGCTGGTGATGCTCCGTCAGATCATCGCAAACAACCGCGCGGGTGGTTGGCGCAAGATCAAGAACGTCGGTCCTCCCATGTCGTGATTTGCCGCAGCAGACGTGCCAGTGCGGTGCGGACGCACCCGTCTGGCACACGTTGACTGCAGCCTGACCAGGTTCTTCGGGTCGCGTCCCAGATCCGGTGTAAATGCTCGGGTCGTGGGCTCGTCTTGAGGTGGTGTTAGGCGACGGCTCCGACAGTGCTGGCGGGTTCGTCGTGGTCTTCGTTGCTGGTGTTCCGGGGTCGAGCAGCACGGCTGCAGCAAGGACCGCGGCGAGAGCCGGCCTCGCCAAGTTCCACGAGACGTATCCCGGCAAGGGAAGGGCCGTCGTCCTAGACGGCGGGGAGGA
>DATCDE010000326.1 GCA_036510875.1 Actinomycetes bacterium | reverse complement strand
CCCACGCCCAACATCGACAAGATCGCCGCCGACGGTGTGCGCTACGCGCAGTGGCACACCACCGCGCTGTGCTCGCCCACGCGCTCGTGCCTGCTCACCGGCCGCAACCACACCCGCAACAGCATGGCCTGCATCACCGAGGCGGCCATCGGCTTCCCCAACGCCAGCGGCACGATCCCGCCGGAGAACGGCATGCTCTCCGAGATCCTCGGCGAGCTGGGTTGGAACACCTACATGGTCGGGAAGTGGCATCTGTGCCCGACCGTCGAGATGAACCTTGCCTCGACACGTCGTAACTGGCCGACCGGGCGAGGGTTCGAGCGGTGGTACGGGTTCCTGGGGGCGGAGACGAGCCAGTGGTACCCGGAGCTGACGTACGACAACCATCCGGTGGACCAGCCCAAGACGCCGGAGGAGGGCTACCACTTCGGTGAGGACATCACCGACAAGGCGATCGAGTTCATCATGGACGCCAAGGCGGTGGCCCCTGACAAGCCGTTCCTCCTCTACTACGCGCCGGGTGCCTGCCACGCGCCGCACCACGCCCCGCGGGAGTGGATCCAGAGGTACGCCGGCCAGTTCGACATGGGCTACGAGGCGATGCGCGAGGCGACGCTCGCACGCCAGAAGCAGATGGGCATCGTCCCGGCCGACACCGAGCTCCCACCGATCAACCCGCTCGGCACCTCCGAGACGCGTCAGGGGCCGCAGGGTCAGCCGTTCCCGCCGCTGGACGTGACGAGGCCATGGGACTCGCTGTCGGATGCGGAGAAGCAGTTGTTCGCTCGGATGGCGGAGGTGTACGCGGGCTTCCTGTCCCACGCCGACCACCAGATCGGGCGCCTCCTCGACTACCTCGAGACGACTGGCCAGAGGGAGAACACCCTGGTCATCGTCGTGTCGGACAACGGCGCGAGCGGCGAGGGCGGCCCCGAAGGTTCGGTCAACGAGATGAAGTTCATGAACGGCATCCCGGACAGCATCGAGGCGAACCTGGCCATGCTGGACGAGCTTGGTGGCCCGACGACGTATAACCACTACCCCAACGGGTGGGCGATGGCCTTCAACACCCCGTTCAAGATGTGGAAGCGCTACGAGTTCAACGGGGGCACCGCCGACCCGTGCGTGATCTCCTGGCCCGCCGGGATGCAGGCACGCGGGGAGATCCGGGAGCAGTACCACCACGCGATCGACCTGGTCCCGACAGTCCTCGACGTCCTGGGCGTGACACCGCCGGACACGATCAAGGGCTACACCCAAAGCCACTTCGACGGCATCAGCATGCGCTACAGCTTCGACGACGGCCCGGCGGCCGGCGCCCGGCAGACGCAGTTCTACTCGATGCTCGGGTCCAGGGGCATCTGGCACAACGGGTGGAAGGCCATCACCAACCACCCGACGCTGAGCGGCTGGAGCCACTTCAACGACGACGAGTGGGAGCTTTACCACACCGACGTCGACCGCTCTGAGCTGCACAATCTGGCGGACGAGCAGCCCGAGAAGCTCCGCGAGCTCGTGAACCTCTGGTACGCCGAGGCAGGCGCGAACGAGGGCTTCCCCCTCGATGACCGTTCGGCCCTGGAGATCTTCGTAGCGAAGCGGCCGCTGCTCTCTGAGCCACGCAGCCGCTACGTGTACTTCCCGAACCACGCGGAGGTTCCCGAGGCGCAGGCCGTGAGCATCCGCGGGCGCTCGTTCGTGATCGGCGCGCTGGTCGACATCCCGGAGCCGGGTGCCGAAGGTGTGCTGCTCTCACAGGGCTCGCGGTTCGGGGGTCACAGCCTCTACGTGAAGGACAACCGACTGCACTACGTGAACAGCTTCGTCGGGATGTTCCAGCAGATGGTGATCGCCACCGAAGACATCCCCATCGGCACCGACCTGATCCTGTCGGCATCGTTCGAGAAGGACGGCGAGGACCCGCCTCCCGTGGCGACCGGCCTGCTCTCCCTTTTCTACGGTGACAACAAGGTCGGCGAGGGACGCATCAAGACTCAGCCAGGCGGCTACATGATCGCCGGCGAGGGCCTGGCAGTCGGGCGTGACGTGGGAGACCCCGTCACGCTGGACTACCCAGGCGAGCGTCCCTACCGGTTCACCGGTGGCACCATCCATCGCGTGGCCGTCGACGTCAGTGGCGAGCCGTACATCGACCTCGAACGCGAGGCACAGGCAATGCTCATGCGCGAATAGCAAAGCGCGTGGACGACATGGTCGCGACGGTGAGCAGATCAAGGGCGGTCCGAATCCACCCGCTGCCGGCGGTCATGGCTTCGCCGCTGAGCGCCCCGTGCTCAGCCCAGACACGCAAGCCCGACCGGGTTGACTTCGACAATTCTGCCCGACTCATGTCCATGTCGAGCGCTTCCCACGGGTCGCGGTTGGGATCGCCGTCGACGGCCGTGACCGCGTGGAGAGTCCATGGCGCGTGGTCGAGGGAAGACGAGCCGATGGCAACGAGCCCTGCCAGTTCTTCGTAAGGACGGCCACGTAGATCGGGGAACGGGAGGGAGTCAGTCACCGGTCCAATCTGCCCACAGACCACCCGCCCAGTGGCCACCCTCCCAGTACTACAGCCGCGCTTATGGCGGGGCGCCTCGGGTGGTGTGGTGGCAGCGGCGGGCGCGGGCTTGGTGCCGGCGGCGCCAGTGTGACCAGGCGAGGACGTCGCCGTGGGGGGCGACCGTGGGCGCCCAGATGAGGTGGGCG
>DATCDE010000325.1 GCA_036510875.1 Actinomycetes bacterium | reverse complement strand
GATGACGGCCACCCACAGCGCGGCGCGGATGTTGCCGTTGGCCAGCTCCAGCACGGCCAGCCCCAGCAGCGGCCCGATCACCGCGCCGCCGGTGTCGGCGAACCGGTGGAAGCCGAACACCCGGCCCAGGTGCTCCTCGGGGACGTCGGTCGCGAGCAGGGCGTCCCGCGGCGCGGACCGGATGCCCTTGCCGGTGCGGTCCACCACCCGGCCCACCAGCACCACGGGCCACGCCCAGGACAGCGCCACGATGACCTTGCCCAGCGCGGCCAGGCCGTATCCGAGACCCACCAGCGGCTTGCGCCCGACCCGGTCGGACAGCCGGCCGGACAGGTACTTCATGATCGCGGCGGCGCCCTCGGCGAGTCCCTCGACCAGTCCGACGACCGCGGCCGGGGCGCCCAGCACCGAGGTCAGCAGGATCGGCAGCACCGGGTAGAGCAGCTCGCTCGCGGAGTCCTGCAGCAGCGAGACGCCGGAGAGCACCGCAACGTTACGGCTCAGCCACTGCGGACGGCGCCACCCAGCCATCCACGCATCCTCCCAGGACGGGGGGTGGGGGTCAGGCCAGGCCGAGGTCGCGGCGGAGCTTGGCCACGTGGCCCTTGGCCTTGACGTTGTACTGAGCCTGTTCCAGCGTGCCGTCGGCGCCCACCACGAACGTGGAGCGGATCACCCCGACTACGGCCTTTCCGTACATCATCTTCTCGCCGTACGCGCCGTAAGCGGTGAGCACCGATCGGTCCGGGTCGGACAGCAGCGGGAAGGTCAGCGCCTCGGCATCGCGGAACTTGGCCAGCTTGGCCGGCTGGTCCGGGGAGATGCCCACCACGTCGATGCCGGCCGCGGCTAGCGAGGCGAGGCTGTCCCTGAAGTCGCACGCCTGCGTGGTGCAGCCGGGGGTCATGGCGGCCGGGTAGAAAAAGACGACCACCCGGCGTCCGGCGTAGTCCGACAGCGCGACGGTCTTGCCGTCGGCGTCCGGGAGCGAGAAGTCGGGGGCGCGGTCACCAGGCTGCAGCTTCACGGCCTCAGGCTAACCGGCGCGGGTGCCCTCCGCAGCGGCGCGAGCGGGATGCTGTGTGACGATGATCTGACGTAGGGACCGGCGCTACCGTGTCGGTGTGCCGACGCCGCGAACCCGGAGGACGACGTGACCACGCAGACCCCGCAGACCCCGCCGACCCCGCAGGTTCCGCAGGTCCCGCCGACCCCGCAGGCCCCGCCGGCCCCGCAGGCCCCGTCGGCCCGCCCCCCGCAGGAGATCGAGGCGGACATCGCCGCGACCCGGGAGACCCTCGCCGACGCCATCGACGCGATCACCGAGCGCATGCAGCCGGCCAACATCGCCACCAGGGCCAAGGATCGCGTGATCGCCTTCTACAAGAAGGACGACGGGTCGGTCGACCCGGTCAAGGCCGGGGCCACGGCCGGGGTCGTGCTCATCGTGGCGCTGTACCTGATCCGCCGCCGCAGGCTGTAGCGGTGCTGCCACCCGGGGTCACCCCGCACCGGCCCCGGCCCGGTCAGGAGTCGGTGTGGGACTACCCGCGCCCGCCGCGGGTCGAGGTCGCCCACCGCCATGTCGTCGTGCGCTTCGGTGGGGCCGTCCTGGTGGACACCGGCGTCGCCCTGCGGGTGCTGGAGACCAGCCACCCACCGACCTGGTACCTGCCGCGCGCGGCCTTCCCTGGCGGGTCGCTGCGGCCGGCCGAGGGCACCTCCTTCTGCGAGTTCAAGGGGACGGCCCGATACCTGGACGTCGTCGCCGGGGACCGGGTGGCCGAACGGGCGGCCTGGTTCTACCCCGACCCCGCCCCCGGCTTCGAGCAGCTGCTCGACCACGCCGCGCTGTACCCCGCGGCGATGGACCTGGTCACCGTCGACGGGGTCGCCGTGCAGCCCCAGGATGGCGGGTTCTACGGCGGGTGGATCACGCCCGACGTCGTCGGCCCGTTCAAGGGAGGGCCGGGCAGCCATGGCTGGTGACCCGATGCGGGTACCGTCCACCCCCGTGTCGACCACGCCGAGTCCCGAGAACCTGCCGATCAAGCTGCTGCACGACCGGGTTCTGGTCGAGGCCGGCGGCTCGGCGGGGGAGCGCACCTCCGGCGGCGGCATCGTCATCCCGGCCACGGCGCAGGTCGGCAAGCGGCTCACCTGGGCGCTGGTCGTCGCGACCGGGCAGAACGTGCGGCTGGTCGAGGTCGGCGACAAGGTGCTGTTCGAGCCGGAGGACCGTGGCGAGGTCGAGATCCAGGGCCGCACCTACCTGCTGCTGCGTGAGCGCGACCTGCACGCGGTCGCCTCCTCGCGGGTCGGCGAGTCGACGACCGGGCTGTACCTGTGAGACCCCGGTGAGCGCGCTGGTCGTGGGGCTGGGCCTGGGCGCCTTCGTGGCCGCGCAGGTCGGTCCGGTTTCCCTGCTGTGCGCCCGGACGTCGATGCGGCACGGCTTCGTCGTCGGAGCCGCGGTCGGGGCCGGAGCCGCGCTGGTGGACCTGCTCTACGCCTGCCTCGGCGTCGCCGGGGTGGCCGCGTTGCTGCAGGTGACCGCGCTGCGCGTCGGGCTCGGGCTGGTCGGGGCCGGGGTGCTGGTCTTCCTGGGGGTGCGCACGTTCCGGTCGGCCTTCCGCGTTCGGCTGGGGGCGGAGACCGACGACGAGGTGGTCGCCCCGTGGAGCGCCTTGCGCACCGCCGTCGCCGCCACCGCGTCCAACCCGCTGACCATCGCCTCGTGGGCGGCGATCTTCTCGGCCGCCGCGGTGGCGGCCGTGGTCGTGGACGTGGCGTCCACGGTCGAGCTGGTGGTCGGGGTCGGGATCGGCAGCCTGGCCTGGTTCACCGTGCTCGCGGCCGCCTTCACGTTCGCCGGGCGTCGGGTCGGCACCCGCGGGCTGGCGGTCATCGACGGCGTGGCCGGCCTCGGCCTGATCGTGTTCGGCGGGGTGCTCGCCGTCCGGTCGATCGACGCGACAGTCGGCTAGCGGAACGGGACCTCGGTCCCCTCCGGCGGCGTCACCCCCGTGGGTACGGTCATTTCACGACCGAGAAGATCCTGCCTGAGGAGAACCGCATGACGGCCACGCGCTACATCTACGATTTCGAAGACGGCAACCGTGGCATGGCCGACCTGCTCGGCGGGAAGGGCGCAAACCTCGCGGAGATGACCCGGCTCGGGCTTCCCGTGCCGCACGGGTTCATCGTCACCACCGAGGCCTGCAACGTCTATCTCAAGGCCGGGAATGAGCCCCCCGAGCTGGCCGAGGAGATGACGCTGCACCTGCGCGACCTGGAGCAGCGGATGAGCCGCAGGCTGGGCGACCCGCACGACCCGCTGCTGGTGTCGGTGCGGTCGGGCGCGCGGTTCTCGATGCCCGGGATGATGGATACGGTCCTCAACATCGGGCTCACCGACGAGTCGGTCGGCGGCCTGGCCGAGATGGCCGGCGACGAGCGGTTCGCCTGGGACTCCTACCGCCGGCTGGTCCAGATGTTCGGCCGCACCGTACTCGGCATCGACGGCAGCCTGTTCGAGGAGGCCCTCGACCATGCCAAGAAGGAGCATGGGGCCAGCGGGGATCTCGACCTCGACGCGGCCGCGTTGCGCGACCTCACCCACACCTTCCAGCAGATCACCGAGCGGGCGGTCGGCCGGCCGTTCCCGCAGGACCCCCGCGAGCAGCTCGACCTCGCCGTCCGCGCGGTATTCGACTCGTGGAACGGCGAGCGGGCCCGCATCTACCGCAGGCAGGAGCGCATCCCGCACGACCTGGGCACGGCGGTCAGCATTGTGGCCATGGTCTTCGGCAACCTCGGGTCAGACTCGGGCACCGGCGTGTGCTTCACCCGTGACCCGTCCACCGGAAGCGCCGGTGTGTACGGCGACTACCTGGCGAACGCGCAGGGCGAGGACGTTGTCGCGGGCATCCGCAACACCCTGCCGCTGACCGCCCTGGGTGAGCTCGACCCCGAGGCCTACCGCGGGCTGCTGGACGCGATGGCCAAGCTCGAGGGCCACTACCGCGACCTGTGCGACATCGAGTTCACCGTCGAGCGCGGCAAGCTGTGGATCCTGCAGACGCGGGTCGGCAAGCGCACCGCCGCGGCCGCGTTCCGGATCGCCGTCCACCTGCTCGACGAGGGCGTGCTCACCGAGGACGAGGCCCTCGAGCGGGTGCACGGTGCCCAGCTGACCCACCTGATGTTCCCGCGCTTCGACACCGGTGCGGCCGGCCAGCCGTTCACGGTCGCGGTCGGCGCAGCGCCCGGCGCGGCTGTTGGCAAGGTGGTCTTCGACTCCCACCGTGCGCAGGAGTGGGCGGCCCGGGGCGAGCCCGTGGTGCTCGTGCGCCGGGAGACCAACCCGGACGACCTCGGCGGCATGATCGCCGCAGTCGGCATCCTCACCAGCCGGGGCGGCAAGACCTCCCATGCGGCCGTCGTGGCCAGAGGCATGGGGCGTACCTGCGTCGTCGGGGCCGAACAGCTGCAGGTCGACGTCGAGGCACGGCAGCTGGTCGGCCCCGGCGGGGTCGTCGTCGCCGAGGGCGATGTCGTCTCGATCGACGGCACCTCGGGTCAGGTGTTCCTCGGCGAGGTCGCTGTGGTCCCGTCACCGGTGGTGGAGTACTTCGAGGGGCGGCTCACCACAGAGCAGGACGACGACGACGTCGTCAGCGCCGTCGAACGGATCATGCGGATCGCCGACGCGCGCCGCCGGCTGGGCGTGCGGGCCAACGCGGACACCGGGGACGACGCGGCCCGGGCCCGCCGGTTCGGCGCCCAGGGCGTCGGGCTGGCCCGGACCGAGCACATGTTCCTAGGCGACCGGCGGAGCCTGGTCGAGGACCTCATCCTCGCCCCCACCGCGGCCGGTCAGCAGCACTCGCTGGACGCGCTGGTGCCGCTGCAGAAGTCGGACTTCATCGAGATCCTGTCGGCGATGGACGGCCTGCCGGTGACGATCCGGCTGATCGACCCGCCGTTGCACGAGTTCCTGCCCGACCTCACCGATCTGTCCGTCGAGGTCGCGGTCGGCGAGGAGCAGGGCAAGGACATGGCCCGCCGGCACAAGCTGCTCGACGCGGTCCGACGGCTGCACGAGGCGAACCCGATGCTGGGCCTGCGCGGCGTCCGGCTCGGCCTGGTGATCCCCGGACTGTTCGGCATGCAGGTGCGGGCCATCGCGGAGGCCGCGGCCCAGCTGCGCGCGGCCGGGCACGACCCGAGGCCGCAGGTGATGATCCCGCTCGTGGGGGCCGTCCAGGAGTTCGACCTGGTCCGGGCCCGGGCCGACGAGGTGATCGCCGAGGTCGCTGCGGCGTCCGGGGCCGAGCTGACCATCCCCATCGGCACGATGATCGAGCTGCCCAGGGCCGCGTTGACCGCGGGGCGGATCGCCGAGCACGCCGAGTTCTTCTCCTTCGGCACCAACGACCTGACCCAGACCACCTGGGGCTTCAGCCGCGACGACGTCGAGGGCGAGTTCTTCACCCAGTACCTCGAGTACGGCGTGTTCCAGGTCAGCCCGTTCGAGAGCATCGACGCCGAGGGGGTGGGCCGGCTGGTCCGGATGGCCACCACGGAGGGCCGGGCGGCTCGCGAAGACCTCGACGTGGGGGTGTGCGGCGAGCACGGCGGCGACCCGGACTCGGTGCACTTCTTCCACGAGGTCGGGCTCGACTACGTGTCCTGCTCGCCGTTCCGGGTGCCGGTCGCGCGGCTGGAGGCGGGCCGCGCCGCCGTCACCGGCAAGGGCCCGGATACGACGGCGTGACCCGGTAGCGTGAGCGGCGTGACCAGGCTCTTTGTCGACCTCTCGGACGGGATTCACCGGACGTACGACGTGTCGCGGTACGCCATCGAGCACGGGGTGTTGCGGCTCTTCGCCTCGGTCGAGGGGGTCGAGTCGGAGATCGCGGCCTTCTCCGTGAACGGCTGGCTGCGCTTCGAGCGCGAGGTGGCCCGGCCGGACGCGCCTCAGCCCGGCTGAGGTCTCGCTACAGGTCCTTGGCGTAGCAGCGGTTGTTGGGCGAGTCGCGGTACCGGCCGAACCCTGGCACTCGTGCGTACCCCGCGGACTCGTACAGCCCGATGGCCTCGGGCTGGGCGACGCCGGTCTCCAGCAGCACCCGCCGGTAGCCGGTCACCCGCGCGGCCCCCTCGAGCGCGCCGAGCAGGGCCCGGGCGTACCCGTGACCGCGATGTTCGGGCGGCACGAACATCCGCTTCGCCTCGCACGCGGTGTCGTCGTGCCGGCGGAACCCGCCGCAGGCGACGATGTCGCCGTCCACCCGGGCCAGCAGGAAGACCCCGTCGGGCGCCGCGAACTGGGCCGGGTCGACCGGCGTCCGGTCCGGCCCGCCGTACCGGACGATGTACTCGGCCTGGACCCGATCCACCAGGGCCTGCACCTCAGGGTCCGCGTAGCCGACCGCCTCGATCAGCACGGCCGGATCCCCCAGGTCCCCTCCCAGCGCGCCCCCGGGTCGAGGGTCACCAGGCCCTCCCCGGAGTTGAACGCGTCGGCGGGGCAGGTCATCGGCTCGATGGCCACGGCCGCCCGGCGGTGGCCCGACGACTCCGGCAGCGAGTCGGCGGTGAACACCTGCCAGTAGCCGAAGGCCCCATCGGCCCAGATCTCCACGCCGTCGCCGGACGGGCCGAACAGCCGGGCGTGCGCGGTTCCGTCCGGCTCTCGGGCGACGTCAGTGAAGGCGTCGTCCAGCCGCCGTCCGGCGAGCGTCGCGCCCGCACGGAAGTCGTGCCCGGTCCGTTCGACCGGGTCGTGCGCGACCGGCAGCAGGCGCTCGTCGGGCCGCAGCCGGGTGGCCGCCGGGAGCTGCAGCCGCAGGTCGTCGGTGTCGGTCGTTCCGGGGACCCGCAGGTAGGGATGGCTGCCGAAGCCGAACGGCGCCGATGCGGTGCCCGGGTTGGTGCCCACGGCGCGGCAGCGCAGCCCGTCGGTGGACACCGACCACTCGACGGTCACCGTCAGCGCGAACGGGTAGCCGGGCCGGGGAAAGAGGTTCCGCTCCAGCAGCAGTCTGTCGGCCGCCCGGTCGAGGAGCGTCCACGGCTCCCAGCAGAGCAGGCCGTGGATCGCATGGCCGCGGGCGGGCTCGTTCAGCGGCAGCTGCAGGTGCTCGCCGCGCCAGGTGTAGGCGCCGGCCGCGACCCGGTTGGGCCACGGAGCGAGCAGCTGGCCGGCGTAGCCCACGGGCAGCTCGTCGTCTCGGAAGTGGTCGGCCAGCGCCCGGCCGTCGACCCGGTAGGACTGGAGCGCGGCGCCACACTGGACGATCTCAGCCTCGTGCTGCTCAGCGGAGATCGTCCAGTGCCGGCCATGCGTCGGGCTCGTACGGTCCATGACCGCCGAGCCTACGGGGAGCATCGACGCACCCCCGGCAGGATCTAGCGGCAGGTGCAGCGCTGCGAGGAGGGAACGCCGGCGAGGACCTGGTTGACGTGCATGCCGCAACCAGTCCAGGTGATCTTGCTGCACCGGCGGCACCGGGCAGGACTGCACATGGGCTGCTCCTTTGGTAGGGACTAAAGTCCCGAGAACCATACCCCATGGGGTATGGATCAGAAGGGGGTCCGCTCCTAGGTCCGGGTCACGGTGGGGGATCCGATGCGTTCCACCTCGACCGGGTCCGGGATGTCGGAACCTGCCCGAGGTTGGCGTCAGACCAAGGACTCGGCCCAGGCCTGGTGCAGCCCGGCGTACCCGCCGCCGCTCTTCAGCAGCTCGGCCGGGCTGCCGTCCTCGACGACCTGGCCGGCGTCCAGGACCAGCACCCGGTCGGCAATCTCCACGGTGGACAGCCGGTGCGCGATGATCAGCGCCGTCCGGTCGGCCATGATCGTGCGCAGCGCCCGCTGGACCAGCCGCTCGCTGGGGATGTCTAGCGAGGACGTCGCCTCGTCCAGGATGAGCACCGCCGGGTCGGCCAGGAAGGCGCGGGCGAACGCGATCAGCTATCGCTGTCCCGCGGACAGCCGGCCACCCCGCTTGCCGACCTCGGTGTCGTAGGCCTCGGGCAGCGCCATGATGAACTCGTGCGCCCCGATGGCTCGGGCGGCCTCCTCGACGTCCTCGTCGCTGGCTCCGGGTCGGCCGAACCGGATGTTCTCGGCGACGGTGTCGGCGAACAGGAAGTTCTCCTGGGTGACCATGACCACGGCCCGCCGCAGGTCGGGCTCGGCGAGGTCCCGCAGGTCGATGCCGTCGAGCCGCACGACGCCGTCGGTGGGGTCGTAGAAGCGGGCGACCAGCCGGGCAATGGTCGTCTTGCCGGCCCCGGTGGCTCCGACCAGCGCGACGGTCTGCCCGGCCGGGACGTGCAGGTCGAGACCGGGCAGCACGACCGACTCGTGGTAGGCGAACCCGACCTGGTCGAGGTCGTGCGCCCCGCTGGCCCGCGGCAGCGGGACCGGATGCTGCGGTTCGGCGACCGACGGGGCCTCCTCGAGGACGCCGGACAGCTTCTCGAGGGCGGCCGTGGCCGACTGCAGCGAGTTGTAGAACATGGACAGCTCCTGCATCGGCTCGAAGAACCGGCGCAGGTACAGCAGGAAGGCTGCCAGCACCCCGACCTCGATGTGGACGCCCATCACCCGGTAGCCGCCGTAGACCAGGACCACGGCGATGGTGACGTTGCCGATCAGCTTGATGCCTGGGGCGAAGATGGCGACCAGCTTGAACGCCCGCTCATTGGCCAGCCGGTAGTCAGTGTTCAGCGCCTCGAAGATCTGCTGGTTGCGCGGCTCCCGGCGGAACGCCTGCACGGCACGGATCCCGCCCAGGGACTCCACGAAGTGCACGATGACCAGGGCCACGGTCTCGCGAGTGCGCCGGTAGGCGAGCGCGGAGTTGCGGCGGAACCACCGGGACAGCAACAGCAGCAGGGGGAACGAGGCGAGGGTCACCAGCCCCAGGGGGACGTCCAGCAGCAGCAGGATGACACCGACCGACACCACCGACAGGCCCGCGAGGACGAGGTCGTCGAGGCCGCCGTCCAGCAGCTCGCCGATCGCGTCGACGTCGCTGGTCAGCCGGGAGATGACCCGCCCCGACGTGTAGCGCTCGTGGAAGGCGGGGGACAGTCGCTGGAAGTAGGTCGTAGACCCGGGTGCGCAGGTCGTAGAGCACCGCCTGGCCGATCCGGCCGCTGGCCATGAGGAAGGCGCGCTTGGCCAGGAACTCGACGAGTGCGGCCACCAGGAAGGCGACGGTGACGACAATGAGGACCGTCGCGCCGCCGCTCTGCTCGATCGGCGCGATGCCACGGTCGATGCCCACCTTGACCAGGTAGGGACCGGCCATGGCGGCAGCGTTCTGCAGCAGCAGCAGGGCCACGGCGACCCACAGCGCCTTGCGGTGCGGACGAAGCAGGCTGCCTAGCAGCCCTCGGCTCCGTTCCTGCAGTCGGGCGGTGACGGCGCCGGACAGCTCGTCGGTGCCCTCGGTGGCGACCCCTCTCCAGGACTGGACGTCGACGGTGGGCTCGGGGGTGCTCGACTGGGTGGTCTGGGTCATCGGGTCGGCAGCTCCTCGGCGTGCTGGGACAGCACGGCGCGGTACGACGGCCTGGTCGCCATCAGCTCGGAGTGGGTCGCCACGGCGGTGATCGTGCCGTCCTCGAGCAGCGCGACCCGGTCGGCCAGCGCCACCGTGGACGGGCGGTGCACCACGAGCAGGGCCGTGGTGGTGGCGAGCACCCGGCGCAGAGCCTGCTCGACCAGCGACTCGGTGTGGACGTCGAGGGCCGACAGCGGGTCGTCGAGCACGAGGACGTGCGGCCGGCCGATCACCGCCCTGGCCAGCGCGAGCCGCTGTCGCTGGCCGCCGGCCAGTGACAGGCCCTGCTCGCCGACGCGGGTGTCCAGTCCCCAGGGCAGGGCGTGCACGAACTCGGCCTGCGCGATGTCCAGCGCCTGAGCGACGTCGGCGTCCGTGGCCTCGGGGAACCCGAGGGTGAGGTTCTCCCGGACGCTCGCCGAGAACAGCGTGGCGTCCTCGAAGGCCGTGGACACCAGCGGCCGCAACGACGCCAGCTGGAGGTCGCGGATGTCGTGGCCGTCGAGGGTGATCCGGCCCTCGCTCACGTCGTAGAGGCGGGGCACCAGCGAGGTCAGTGTGGTCTTGCCGCTGCCGGTGGCGCCGACGAGGGCGAGGGTCTCGCCCGGGTGGATCTCCAGGGTGACGTCGTGCAGCACCGGGGTGGTGGACCCGGTGTACCGGAAGCCGACGCCCTCGAAGCGCACCCGCCCGCTGACGTGGTCCAGGTCCAGCGCGTCGGACGAGTTGACGATGGTCGGCACGGTGTCGAAGACCTCGTAGACCCGGTCCGCCGCGGTCATGGCCTCCTGGCCGTTCGCCAGGATCCAGCCCAGCGAGTCGACCGGCCACACCAGCATGAGCATGAGCGAGACGAACGCGACCAGGTCGCCCAGGGTCATCGAGCCGCGGGTGACGGCGAGCGCGCCGAACAGCAGGGTGAGGCCTAGGGTCAGGCTGGGCACCAGGTCCAGCAGGGACCAGAACCGGGCCACCAGGACGGCCTTACCGACCGCCGAGTCGTGCAGGGTGCGCGCGCCGCCGCGGAAGGTCTCACCCACGTGCTCCCGGCGTCCGAACGAGCGGATCATGCGCACGCCGACGGCGGACTCCTCGATGAAGGTGGCCAGGTCGCCCTGCAGGTCCTGCACCCGGCGGGACGTCTCCAGGTAGGCCTTGGCCAGGCTGCGCGAGATGAGGAACAGCGGGACGGCGGACACGGCGACGAGCAGGCCCAGCGGGGCGTACATGCGCACCAGCAGGACGACGACGGTCACGAAGGTGGCCAGGTTGACGACCAGGAACACCAGGCCGAACGAGAGGAACCGGCGGATCGTCGACAGGTCACTGGTGGCGCGGGACAGCAGCTGACCGGTCTGCCACCGGTCGTGGAAGGCCACCGGCAGCTGCTGCAGGTGCCGGTACAGGTCGTCGCGCATGGCGGACTCCATGCCCAGCGCGGCGTAGGACTGCACCCAGCGCCGGACGAAGACCAGCGCCGCCTCGATGACCCCGAGGGCGACGGCGAGCAGGCCCAGCGGGATCAGGCCGGCGCGATTGCCCTGGCTGATCGGCCCGTCGACGACCCTCCGGATCACCAGGGGGACCACGATGCTCGCGGCCACGGCGACGGCCGCGGCCACGGTCATGAGCACCATCTGGCCCGCATACGGGCGGACATAGCTCCTGACCCTCCACAGCGAGCGCAGGCTGCGCAGGCCGTGCGGTGAGTCGGTGGACATTGGCCTCACCGTAAGCCTCGGGGCCGACAACAGGGGACTGGGTTTACCCGGCACCTTCCCCTCGCGAAGGCCGGCCCGGTGGTCAACGCGCGGCGGCGTCCAGCCGGGCCAGGTCGTCGGGGCCCAGCTCGAGGGTCGCCATGGGCAGCAGCTCGGCGAGCTGCTCCGGCGTCCGGGCGCTGGCGATCGGAGCCACCACGGCCGGCCGGGTCAGCAGCCAGGCGAGCGCCACCGCCCCAGGTGTCGCGCGGTGGGCGGCGGCGACCGTGTCGAGCGCGCCGAGGACCCGCTGCCCGCGCTCATCGAGGTACCTGAGCGCTCCGGCCGACCGAACGCTGTCCACCGTCGGCCCGCCGCTGCGGTACTTGCCGGTGAGGAACCCCTGGGCCAGCCCGTAGTAGGGGAAGCTGCCCATGCCGTGCGAGGTGAGCACCGGGAGCAGCTCATGCTCGTACTCGGTGCGGTGCAGCAGGTGGTAGTGCGGCTGGAGCACCGCATACGGTGTCCAGCCCTTGTCGACGGCCCGGTCCAGCGATTCGGCCAGCCGGGCAGCGGTGATCTGTGAGGCGCCGAGGTACCGGACCTTCCCCTCCCGGATCAGCGCGTCGAAGGTCTCGAGGGTCTCGTCCAGGGGGTCCGGGTGGTCCTGGTGGGCGTAGTACACGTCGACGCGGTCGGTCTGCAGTCGTTGCAGGGAGCGCTCGACCGCGGTGCGGATGGTGTCCGGACGCAGGTTGTTCAGCCCTGGCGCCTTGCCGACCTTCGTCGCGATCACCAGCGAGTCCCGGTTGCGGCGGGACCGCATCCACCGGCCGATGATCGTCTCCGACTCCCCGCCGGGCGTGCCCTGCCAGGCCGAGTAGGTGTCCGCAGTGTCGATCATGGTGCCACCGGCCCCGACGAAGGCGTCCAGCACCGCGAAGGAAGTGGGCTCGTCGGCGGTCCAGCCGAACACGTTGCCGCCCAGGCACAAGGGGAAGACCGACAGGGTGGTCCCGGGCACGGCGCGCACGCCTCAGACCTTATGCGCGCACGCCTCAGACCTTATGTTGGGCCCGGAGGATGGTTGTCAACGGCTCAGGACTCGACGCCGAGCCGGATGCCGAAGCCGATGAGGACCAGCCCGGTGGCCCGGTCGAGCCGGCGGCGGACTCGCGGGTTGCCGAACCAGGAGGTCACCCGGCCGGCCAGCAGGAGCAGCACCGCGAAGTAGATGGCCGTCTCTCCGATGAAGACCACGCCGAGCAACAGCGACGTCGCGCCCACCGGCTGCCCGTGCGGGATGAACCCGGGCAGGAAGGTGATGAAGAAGACGCCCACCTTCGGGTTGAGCAGGTCCGCCGCCAGCCCGGCGCCGTAGCCGGTGCCGAGCAGGCTCAGCCGCCGCCCGCCCCCGCGGGGTGGCAGCGCGGGCTGGCCCGGTGCGCGGCCGGGGCGGGCCCGCAGGGACTGCACGCCGAGCCAGAGCAGGTACGCCACCCCCGCGATCCGCAGCGCCGTGGAGCCCTCGTGGCTGGCCCGCAAGAGTGCGGACAGCCCGAGCGCCGCGGCCGCCACCCACACGGCCAGCCCGGTGAGCACCCCGATCACCTGAGCGACGCCCGCCGACGGCCGTCGCGCAGCAGGCTGCGCAGCACGACCAGCCTGTCCGGCCGTGGCAGCAGCACGATGAGCGCCGCTGCGAGCGCGAAGGTCAAGACCGCCGTCTGCACCGCGCCAGTGTGCCATCGACCGCCCTCGTCACCCGGATGGCGGATCCTCGTGGCGGAGCGTGAGCGGAGACTGGGACCTCTCGCCGCTCCGGCTCCCCTCGCCCCACTCCCCGGATGTGCGACATGCGCTCGACTTCCGACGTCCCGGCCGCGCCGGTTCCCCACCGGCTCCGGCTGCTGGGTGGCTTCGAGGTGGTCCGCGGCGGGGGAGAGCTGGGGCTGTCGCACCAGGCGCAGCGGCTGGTCGCCTACCTTGCGCTGCACGGTCGGCGGGCGCGCACCGACATCTCGGGGACGTTGTGGCCGGACGCCAGCGAGCAGCACGCACAGGGCAGCCTGCGGACGGCCGTGTGGCGGCTGGACCGCGGTGCCGGCCCGCTGCTGGACTGCCATGGGCAGGACCTCGCGCTGGCGCCGACCGTGACGGTCGACGTGCACGAGCTGGTCCGCTGTGCCCTCGCGTTGATCCGGGCCGAGCACTGCGACTCGCCGGAGGACTGGCTGCGCTGGATCGACTGCGGGGACCTGCTGCCCGGCTGGTACGACGACTGGGTGCTGTTCGAACGCGAGCGGCTGCGGCAGCTGCGGCTGCACGCCCTGGAGCTGGCCGCCGAGCGGCTGCTCGCGAACGGCCGACCCGGCCTGGCGCTCGCCCTCGCGCTCGAAGCCGTCCGGGTCGAGCCGCTGCGCGAGAGCGCGCACCGACAGGTGCTGGCCATCCATCTCGCCGAGGGCAATGTCGGCGAGGCGCGTCGGCAGTACGACGCGCTGCGCCGGCTGTTGCGGGTCGAGCTCGGGGTGGAACCCTCAGCGCAGACCGCGCGGATGGTCCCGCTCCGGCTGCCACCAGATGCCGTCGACCTGCGGTCCCGTGAGCAGGTCCACCGCCCCCGCCAGGGCGATCGCCCGGAGGGTGTCCACTAGCCGGTTGACCGTCATGGCCGCGCCGGTCAGGTGATGTTGAGCGACTGGAAGATCGAGCTGCCGTGCCGCGCGTAGAACGTGTTGCTGACGACTGCACGGTCGGAGATCGAGAACCGGACGAGGTAGCAGCAGCCCGCGATCCCGTCGGCCCACGGGTCGAAGGTGAACGTGATGCCCGCGCCGGGGGCGCCCGTGTCAGCCACGTTGCCGTTGTAGGTCTTGGAGTACAGGCCGTGGGTGACGTTGCACTGGCCCTCGAGCACCACGGACAGGCCGCTGAAGTTCGCGTCGGTGCCCACGACGGTCACCTCCACCGGACCGCCCGACTTGCGGACGCTGCCGCAGCAGTCGACCTTGACGCCGTGCTGGCTGATGGTGAGGGAAAGCGGGGTCTCGGACCCGGATCCCGGGGCGGTGTTGTCGACCCGCACCCGAAGGGGAGCGCTGGCGAACTCCACCGGGGCCGCGGTCCGCACCACCATCCGCAGCAGGTACTCGCCGTCAGGGACGCTGTTGGTGTGCCAGAAGCTGAGGTAGGTCCGCCCGTCCGACCAGTCGCCCATGTCGGCGATGGCGTACCAGCCGGCGGCGTCGGGGCTCCGGTTGTACGTCGTCAGGGTGCCCGAGTTGAAGTCGGTGAGCGTCTGGGCGATGGGCGGCTCGGTCCAGGTCGGCGCCACGGCGTCGGTGTACTCGACCTTGTAGTGGGTCGCCCCGGCCACGGCGAAGACCCCGTGGATGGCCGTGTCACCCCCGAAAGGGTGGTCTCCGATGCCGCCCGGCTTGTTGGGCGGTGGGGTTGGCCCACCCGGGACGCTCGGCCCGTCGGCGTACCCGGCCGGGCTGATCTGGGTTGTCGGGATCTGGCCCACCTTGACCAGCTGCGGCAGCGGCGGGCACATGACCCGGCAGACCGCACGGCAGCGGACCATGCACAGCCAGTGGCACAGCTGGTGCTGGAACCGGTCGAGCTTGAGCCGCTTGACCATCTCCCGCCACGCCTTGACGTCCTCGGCGCCGACGATGTCGAGCAGCCGCTGCAACAGCTCGCGGTCCGTGGCGATCCTGGCCGTCGCCTGGGCGAAGTCCCGCCACTCGGCCACGTCCGGTTCCTGTTCGGCGGCCGTGCTCGGCCCGGCGAGGCGCCGGCAGACGAACACGCAGTGCTTGCTGCACAGCCAGCGGCAGACCAGGTGGCAGCGGTCGAGGATCCCGATCCGTCCGAGCACCGCCTGGAACGCCTCTGCGTCCTCGCCCCGGAACGCCCGCACGGCCTCGGCGAACAGCTCGGGGTCCTGGGCGAGCAGGCCCATCACCTCGCCGGACTGCTGGAGCTCGTCGATGCGGCCGTCGTCCTCGTGGTGGGTCATGGTCGTCGCCTCCCGCTGCGTGTCGAGGTCGGAACCCTGGCAAGTGCGGTGTCACGGACCTGTCAGCGGGTGAGCCCGCGTGGCCAGCGGTGGTGGTGACGCATCGGTGACGGAGGGCTTCGACCCTGGGGACCCCGACCGCCCACCGAAGGAGCTGTGCCATGGAACGCAAGCTGGCCGTACGTCCCCTGCTGCTCGACTTCCACGAAAGGGCCACGCTGGACGACGTCCTGGCGGCCGTGAAGATCGTCTACGAGAGCACGGGCTGCAACCCGTGCGGCCGGCTGAGCCTGTTCCTCAAGGCCGACGAGCTGGTCGACCCGCCGATCGAGCGGCTGCGGGAGATCGGCAGCATCCGGGGGATCCAGGAGCTGGGGCCGGAGATCGCAGTCCGCAGCAGTGCAGCCGGCGGATGACCCAGCTGGTTCCGGGCGGGGGCGCATCGGCTGTCGGCGCGCCCCCGCGCCCCCTGGGCGTCGGCTGCAGCTACCTCCCGTCGCTGCCCGCCGTCACCACCTCGGTCCTGGACCTCGTGGACTTCGTCGAGGTCAGCCCGGACCTGCTCTGCCGCGAGGTGGAGCGGACGGCCGGCCCTGGCGTCGGGATGGCCTTCGTCCCGCGACTGCTCGACGACGCGCTGTCGGTCCTCGACGGCGTCCCGGTGACGGTGCACGGTCTGGAGCTCTCGATCGGGACGGCCACCGGGTGGAATGAGGCCTACCTCGAGGTGCTGGACCAGTTCCTGGACCTGGTGCCGGCCCGGTGGCACAGCGAGCACCTGGGGTTCCTGCTGGCCCAGCGGGCCGACGGGCGAACGGTCAACGCCGGCGTGCCGCTGCCGCTGCCGTTCACTCGGGAGGCGGTCGAGTGCGTGGCCCCGCGCGCTGCCGCACTGGTGGACCGGTACCGGCTGCCGTTCCTGCTGGAGAACGCGACGTACTACCTGCCCGGGCTGCCGGCCGACCCGGGCTGGGACGAGCTCGACTTCCTGTGCGCGCTGACGGACGCCGCACCCTGCGGACTGCTACTCGACCTGTTCAACCTGCACTGCAACGCCGTCAACCACGGCTTCGACCTGATGGCCGCGCTGGCCCGGCTGCCACTCGATCGGGTGGTGGAGGTCCACCTCGCCGGTGGCGGTGTCGAGCAGGGGTTCCTGCTCGACTCGCACAGCGGCTCGGTGCCGCCGCCGGTGTGGACGGCGCTGGAGTGGTTGCTGCCGCTGGCGCCGAACCTGGCCGGGGTGCTGTACGAGGTGCAGGAGCCGGCCTTCCCCCTCGTCGGGCTGGAGACGCTCCGGGGCGAGCTTGACCGGGTCGGCCAGCTCTGGCGGCGCTTCCGGGGCGGGCCGGAATGACCCTGGCGGGGTGGCAGCTGGCGCTCGCCGAGCTGGTCGGTGGTCAGGACCCCGGCGACGTCCCGCTGACGCGCGCCGAGCGGTGCTGGCTCAGCGAGGTCAGTGGCACCCCCGGGTTCGAGGTGACCGCGCAGGTGCGCGGGTGGTGGCGTCGGTACCGGGTGGCCAGCTGCGCCCCGCTCACCCTGGAGGTCCTGGGGCCGGCCCGGGACGACGTGCTGGACGGCTACCTGGCCGCCTTCCCGGAGCCCACGTCGTTCTACGTGCGGGAGGCCGTTCGGTTCCTCGGCTACGCGACCGCCACCGGCAGCGGCGAGCACTTGGCCTCGGTTTCCGGCTTCGAGTCGGCCATGCTCCAGGCCGCGCAGGGACAGCGGTTGGCCGAGCCGCTGGTGGCCTTCCGGTCCCCACCCCAAGAGGTGCTGGCCGCCCTGATCGCTGGCGCCGGCACGCCCGTGCCGCATCCGTCGCGGCGCTGGTGGCTGCTCGTGTCCCCCGACCTCCCGCAACTGTGCCGCGAGGTCAGCCTGGGGTGAGCGTCACCGACGACCGGACAGGGCGGCCCGTTCGGGTCGCCCTGTCCGGTGGGGGTTGGGGGTCAGGCGTTGACGGACTCCTTGTCGGGGGCGAAGACGACGGCCTGGGCGGGGGTCTTGCGCTGGTGGGCCAGGCCGAGGATGGCGAGCCCGGCGAGGATCGCGGCGGCGGCGAGGGCGACCCAGCCGGCGATGGTGGCGATCATCCCGAAGATGGAGAAGGCGTAGGCGTTGAGCAGCAGCCCGCGCAGGGTCTCACCCATGAACAAGGTGGTGCGCTGGGCGGCCAGGGCGGCGTCCTTGCTGCCTCCGGCGAGGTAGGCGGAGCTGACCTCGGAGTAGGTCTGGCCACCGGCGACCTTGGTCAGGTGGACGGCGATCAGGTCGCTGTAGGCCTTGGCCTGCTGGCC
>DATCDE010000324.1 GCA_036510875.1 Actinomycetes bacterium | reverse complement strand
TGGCCGCCGAACTCCCCGCGATCAGGCTCGATAAGGACACGTGGGTGACGCAGCTCGGCGGGGATGTGTGGGATGACGACTTCCGCGTCCGTGTCGAGCGGTTGCTTTGGGATCTTGCGCAGGAACTGCTCAGTCGGGGTCAGAGCGTCATCTTGGAGTGGGGCCACTGGGCACGGGTCGAGCGGGATGAGAAGCGTCTCGGCGCGCGCGCCCTCGGAGTCGAAGTGGACCTGCACTACCTCTCTGCGCCCCTTGATGAGCTGGTTCGGCGAGCTGAACGGCGCACCGCATCAGGCGAGTGGACCGCAGCACCGATGACGCGGGAGCACTTCGAGGCGTGGGCGACGATCTTCCAACCTCCTGACGAGGAGGAGATGCAGTTGTTCGACGATCCGGCTGCCTGAAGGCGGCCACTCGCCGAGTCCCGTCTGGGAGCCCGCCGCGCGCGAAGTGCCGATCGAGCGCGGGTCATCCGGCATTCTGTCGGGATCACTGATTCCCACCCCGACGACGATCGAGCACGCTGAGCCTGGAGGAGTCAATCGACGCCGCCCTCCTTGAAGCAGTCCTCCTACAGCCATAGCTGGTCGACCCCAGGCTCCTCCGCCGCCCCCGCGGTGGAGCGCAGCCGCTCCGGCGGGAACCAGGGCGGGAAGATCATGCCGACCCGAGGAGTCATCGTCCGGTCCGTTCGTCCGGTGAACGGACCCATCGTCGCATGACCGTCCTGGCCTGCTCCGGATGCACGTCTGGCTCGGCGCGCAACCGTGCGGTCGATGCCTGCTCAGTAAGGGATGCGATCGGCGTTGGCCGACCAGGCACCGAACGGCTCTCGCACCCGCGGGTGGTCCAGCCGGAACACCCGCATCCCGGCGATGGTAGGTGGCAGCGCGGAAGGTGAGCCCAGCGCGGCGTGGAACACCTCGTCGTCGAAACCGACGGCGGCGGCATCTCGACGCGAGGCAAGGAACACCACCGCCTCGACTCGCGCCCAGAGACATGCGGCGAGGCACATCGGGCAGGGCTCGCAGCTGGCGATCAGGACGGTGCCGTCCAGCGCCGCGGCGGCCGCGCGCAGCGTGGCGATCTCGGAATGCGCCGTCGGGTCCGGAGTCGCTGTGACCCGGTTCGTCGCCAGGGCCACGAGACGGCCCGTCTCGATCTCGATGACTGCTGCCGCGAACGGGCCACCGTCCGTCTCGGCCAACTGTCGATGAGGCCCTCGCAGTGCGTCGTGAGCGGATGGACGAGGTGCAGCAGACCATCGCTGCCGTGACGTCCGAGGAGCTCGAACGCGTCTGCATCCCCCCGGCAACGCCAGGCCACCCGAACGACCCCCACACGGTTCTGGAGTGCCTCCAGGTGATCCTCAACGAGGAGTAGGAGCACAACCGATATGCCATCCGTGACCTCAAGTCGCTCGAGACCAGGTCACCTTGACACTCGCGTGGCGCGGAACGGCACCTACCGAAGGTCAGCGGCCACACGTCCGGCCAACTGACCTGTGGATCACGTTGCGCCGCGAAGCTTGCCGTTCTTGGACACTGCTGGGTCCGTGCAGGCGGACAGGTCGAAGCAGCACGGCCGCCGCTTGCCGCTGTCCATCTTGGAGATGCTCACGTCGACTCGCCGCTGGCGCGTTACCGGGTTTGCGGTCGCGTTGACCCAGCGCACCCACTCCCAACGCGCCATCGGCGTGATGCCGTGCCACAGGTCTCGGATCTGCTGAGGCGCTGTCGCCAGGGCGGTTGCCAGGTCTGATGGCACGTCCGGCTCCGGCCAGTCTCGAGTTGCCCCGAGTTCGAGGTTGACGACGTCGCCGGCGCCTATGTCAGCGACGTCCTGTAGTTCTTGTGGAACCTTCATCCAGTGGCCCGCTTGGCCGTCTGGCTCCAGCACCGTCAGGAATTCATGGCCATTGACCGTTCCCTGGACGGCCACCTGCCCGCGCGAGGGCAAGCGCCCGCTCGCCTGTTTCGGCAACCGCACGATGGTCGATGAATCGATGCGGTCCAGCCTGGCCGCGAACCGAATCGCCGTCCCGGTCCTCTGACTCACACGAGGCATGCTTCCACGACCTTCCACGACGGCTGGTACCCGTTGGCATCCTCGACCTGTCCCCGGATGGTTCCTCGGGACTCGACCGTCGCCAACCGATCGGAACCGCCACTCCGGATCTGGGACTAATTCGATCCTGGGACAGTCGGTTCCCCTACGACAAGGGCCGCCGACTCCTACCGAATGGAGGAATGTTCCAGCGACAGGGCGAGCTTGGGACAGAGCCGTACTACCTCCAGGGCCTGTTCTCGAAGGGCGGCGGGCAGGTCGCCGTCACGGATCATCGGGAAGCCCCAGTCGTCGAGGGCGATGACCTCCGGAAGAAGCTCGGCGCAGAGCCCTCGTCCATCGCAAGCGATCGGGTCGACGCGAAGCTGGGCGAGGGCTGTCATCGCCATCGCCTGGCTTGAGGTGGGACGGGGAGCATTGATGTGGCGCCGGTGCCGCAGCACTGGCCCAGGGCGTGTTGGTCAATCTCAACGCCGAAGCATTCCACCGCGCTGCGAACCATCCGCACCAGGCCATCGGGGTGCCGGCACGCTCCTCTCCCGTCGACTTGGCCTAGCCAGCGGAGAAGCTTGCCGGGGTCGTCCGTGCGGCCTCCGGCGAGCGCCTCCATCTGGCCGGCGATCGAATTCAGTCCGAACAGGCAAGGACCGCACTGCCCAGCCGATTGGGAGGCGAGGTAGCGCGTCACGTGAGCTGTCTCGGTTAGCCCGCAGCTGTCATCGGACAACGCGGCGACGAGCCCGGCCCC
The DNA here is from genome assembly GCA_036510875.1 of Actinomycetes bacterium. Classification (NCBI taxonomy): domain Bacteria; kingdom Bacillati; phylum Actinomycetota; class Actinomycetes; species Actinomycetes bacterium. The sequence goes on along the minus strand of DATCDE010000324.1, from coordinate 13,037 downwards.
GGGGCCGGCGCCGAGTGTGCCTAGGCCCGCTGCGGAGAACGGAAGCGCCCCCGCGGAGTCCCAGTTCACCCACGTTCCGAAGTAGCCGCCTACTAGGAGTGCCGACAGTGGCGCTGACGGACCGCCGGCCAGGCCAAGTATCTGCGAGACGGGCGTGCCGATCTCGATCTCGTATACGCCCGGCCGTCGGAGCGCACCCGTGAGCGTGACGAGCATCGACCCTGGCTCTGCCGGGGTTCCGACGGAGCGAAACCAGGATGCCCCGTGTCGAGCGATCAGTGCGATGTGCGCCAAAGTCTCCACGTTCTGCACGAGAGTCGGCCTTCCTTCCAGGCCGTGCTCGGAGACATGCGGCGGCGTCTTGGTGGGCTTGGCGACGCCGCGTTCGACCCAATGCACAACAGCGCTGGCTTCGCCGGCGACGAACTGATCAGCCGCCGTCATGACCCGAATCCGAACCTTGTCGATGCCCGCGCGCCTTCGCTCCGCCGCAGCGTTGTCAACGATCTCACGAACTGCGTGATGGACCACGACCACAGCGCGGCTTGCGCCGATCATCTCGGCGGCAAGGACTGCTCCGTCCAGAACCAGATGTGGCTGCCGGGCCAGCAGGACCTTGTCCTTAGCGCTGGCGGGCTCGCCTTCCGTGCCGTTGGCGATGACGACCGGACGACGGTGTCCCGACGCTACTGCTGCCAACTTCCTCGCGGTTGGGAAGCTCGCGCCGCCACGTCCGGTGAGTCCGGCCCTGCCCACGACGCCGATCAACTCTTCCCGACGTCGTTGGTCCCGGCCGCAGGAGGGTACAAGGCCATGCCTGGCGACGTGCTCGTCGAGGCTAGCCGGCTCGGCCGCGAACGTGGCGGGGAGCAGCCTGGGCAGGTGGTCGACCGGCCCGTCGGGGCGGCTCGGCCTGAGCAGGCTGTCGGCATCATGTGTCATCGGGCGTTCGCCCCCTGACCGGCGTCCTGGGCCGCCACCCCGAGCGGCAGGCCGCTCGCGCTGCCTGACGTTGCCGGGCGGGTGCGGACCCCGCCGAGCAACCGTGCCAGGACGGCGGTCGCCAGCATTATGGCGGATCCCCATTCGACCACAGCCACCCACCAGACTCCGAGATCAGTACCTGCTCGCAGGGAGTGGATGAACGCCACGGGCCAGGCCAGGTAGGCGAGCCAGTGCACCGCGCGCCAGGCACGGAAGCCAAGGCGCTCGCGAACCAGGCTGGTGAGCAGCACCGCCGCGCCCAGGTCGACGGCGAGTGTGCCCATGCCAATCGCGAACGGCCGATATGGCGACACGAACGGCAGGACGACGGCCGCCCAGCCGATCGAGACGAAGGGGTCCAGGATTGCGGTGGCGACGTGCAGACCCAACAGAGCAACCGCGAACAGCGAGAGCGTCCGATGCAGCTCCGCGACGGCGAAGCGCGGCCAGCGAGCCGGCACCGATCCGGTGCGGGTCGCGATGCCGAGCACCACAACGACGCTGAAGAGCGCTAGCAGGATCAGGCCGCTGCCGCGGGATAGGAACCACAAGGACTGCACGCCCGTTTGCACTGTCATGGCGGTCATGACCGACTCCAGACTTGGTGTTGGTACGAACCGGTCTCGAAGAGACCTCTGCACGATGCCGGGAGGGTTCCGCCATTCGTCGCAGGCCACCCGCCAGTGAGCCGCACCGTGCCGTCGTGGGCGACGAGCCGGGCAGTCAGCCCTTCGGCAACCAGCCACGCCTCTGCCTGCTCACCGGCGACGATCGCCGCGGTCGATGCAGCGTTGGCTGCTGCGCAGGTGGCTGCCGCGACGCTGGCCGTGCGCCACGGCCCGTTGGCCGGAAGGCCGGTTCGCGGATCCACGATGTGGTGCATCTGCTGACCGTTCCGCTGCCACCGCCGGCAGGTGGTTGACGAGCTGGCCAGCGCCCCGACGGCGAGCCTGACCAGCTGCGCCGCTGTTAGGGACATGCCGCTAGTCGTGTCTGCGTCGGCGACCCAGACCGGCCAGCCGTCCATTGGCGCCTCGCCGACGACGGCGATGTCGCCGCCGAGGCTGACCAGCACGCCGCCGGTCCCGGCGGCCGCGAACGCCGCCGCTGCGGCTCGGTCGGCTCCGAGGCCCTTGGCGGTCGCGCCGAGATCAAGCGTGATCCCGTCGGGCAGGCGCAGGGCTGCCCCGTCGAGCCTGACCATCTGCCAACCCGGCACCGGGGTGGCAGCGACGGGAGCCACTGAGGCCTGGCCAGTGCCGATCTCGACGAAGTCACGGTCGTAGCCGAGCGACACCAAGGCAGCCCCCACCGTCGGGTCCACCAGGCCCCCAGTCCAGCGTGCGGCGGCCAGCGCAACCCGGATCGCCTCGGCGAGCCCTTCACTGACCCGGTGGACCACGCCGCCGGCGCTGTGGATCCGGGAAATCTCGGAGTCGGCCCGGAAGCGGCTCACTTGCCGGTCCAACCGCGCGAGTTCGGAATCGACGATGGTGAGTAGACGGGGCAGGTTGCGCGGTGGCCACACAGCGACCCGGGCACCGGTACCCAGCGCGTCCCTTTCGGCCACACCGATGGCACCTGACCCGATGTCGATGCGCCGCCAGGCGGCCGGAATTGGCGTGGGCACGCCGAGCTCAGCGCGGGCCATCAGTCGTCCCGCCAGGGACTTGCGGTGCCACCGCCACCGCCGGTCGAGCCCAAGGTTCCGCAGGTCACCCCCGAGCCGGAGGCTCCGGCGGCCACTGCCGACCCGGAAGCTCCGACGGTTACTCCCGAGCCGCCTGAGGTGGCAACCGCGTTCGACAGCGTCGGCCTCTGCGACGTGCCGATCGAGGGCCCCGGGCACGTGTGGACCGTCGTCGTAATCACGCGTGCGGCCGGCGCAGGGAGGGTAGTGTGCGCGAAGTAGCCGCTGGTGGCCGCCACACCGACGATCAGCACCGCCGCAGTCCAGTTCGACATGCGGCGCAACCGGCGCATCCCGTCCTCACGAGCGATCACCGCCCGCTGGACGAACGAGGAATCATCAAACCGCGGCATCTGCTCGCGTCTTAGCCCGGCCTCACGCTTGGCGTCCATCTGCCTGTTCCTTCCGCGGGTGCTGCCACCGGAGTGGTCCGGCGAATCCACGGTGCGCCCGCGAGGATGGAGCGATCGTGAGAGACCGATGTGACGCCTCACATCTTCTTCTTAGTCTCTTCACATCTGACTCCTGCGTAGCCTCGTGCCATGCGTGTGCTCGTGGTCGAGGACGAGGCCCGGATGGCCCGACTGCTCAAGCGCGGGCTGGAGGAGGAAGGCCACGCGGTCGACGTCGCCTCCGATGGCGCCGACGGGCTGTGGATGGCCACGGAGAATCCGTACGCGGCGATCGTCCTGGATGTCATGCTTCCGGGGCTGGACGGATTCGCGCTGTGTCGCAAGTTACGCACCGAGGGCATCTGGACCCCGGTGCTGATGTTGACCGCACGGGATGAGGTCGGCGACCGGGTTCGCGGCCTGGACGCCGGAGCGGACGACTACCTGGTCAAGCCGTTCAGCCTCCTGGAGCTCGCGGCGAGGCTGCGCGCGCTTGCCCGCCGGGACGACCGCGCCCGTCCCACGGTCTTGAGCGAGGGCGACCTCAAGCTGGACCCCGCCACGAGACGGGCATGGCGCGGTGACACCGAGCTACAGCTGTCACCTAAAGAGTTCGCCCTGTTGGAGCTGTTTCTCCGGCACAGCGGTGTTGTCCTCACCCGGTCGCAGATCATCGACGCCGCCTGGGATTTCGCCTACGAGGGTACGTCGAACGTTGTCGACCAGTACGTGACCTACCTACGGCGCAAGGTCGACCTGCCGTTCGGGCGTCACGACATCGAGACCGTCCGGGGGATGGGCTACCGGCTCCGCCAGGTGGAACAGGCGTAGACAGTGTCGATCCGCCTGCGCGTCGCGGTGATCTTCAGTGTTGCCCTGGCGACCGCGTTCGGCCTCGGGGGCTGGCTGTTCGTCGCCAAGCTCTCCTCCGCTCTGATGCGTACGATCGACACTCAGCTCGCCGCCCAGCTCGCTCAGGCCGACCGTTACCTCACACCGGGAAGCCAAGGGGCGACTTCGCCGCCGGTCGGGCCGAGCAATCCCTCGCCGGGCGAATACGTCGTCCAGCTGATTGACGCCACCGGCAACGTTCGCGGGGCCAGCAAGGACGCCGGGACCGTCCCGTTGCTCACCCCCACCGTGTTGCTTCAGGCGCGATCCGGCCAGCTCGCAGTGACCCAGATGGTCGATGAGGAACGGGCGCGCGTTGTCGCCGCGCCCGTTCCAGGGCACCCCGGCTGGGTCGCCGTCGCCGGCGTCTCCCTCGAATCGTTCGACCGCACCATGGGCAATGTCCGGTGGGAACTTCTTCTCGGGGGCGCTGTCTTCGTGCTGGTCGCCGGTCTCGGGGCCTATGGGCTGGCCCGCCTAGCTCTTGCCCCTGTCGAGCGGCTGCGGCGCGAGACTGCCGCGTTGTCCGAGCGGGACCCGGCGCCGCACCTGCGGGTACCGGGGACTCACGACGAGATCGCTGCGCTGGCCGGAACCATGAACGACCTGCTGAGCCGTCTGCAGCGTGCGCTTGCTCGGCAGCGTGCCTTCGTCGCGGACGCCAGTCACGAGCTTCGCACTCCGTTCGCGGTGCTGCGTGCGGAGCTTGAGCTTGCCAGCCGGCCGGGCAGAAGCCGGGCCGAGCTCACCGCGGCGGTGTCCAGTGCCGCCGACGAGGCTGCTCGGCTGACACGCATCACGGACGACCTTCTGCTCCTGGCCAGGAGTGACGAGGCAACGCTCACCCCGCGCCTCGCGCCGACCGATATCGGACTCCTCCTCGCCCGCTGCGCCGAACTCGCCAGCGCCCGTGCCGCCGACGCGGGTGTTGAGTGCCGGGTCGAGGCACGTGCTGGCCTCAAAGCGTTCGTCGACCCCGACCGTATGCGGCAGGCAGTCGACAACCTCCTGGACAACGCACTGCGTTTTGCCGCCGTGGGAACGCAGGTCGTGGTCTCGGCTCACGCGGTCGGCTCAGACCTGATCGTTGAGGTCTGCGACTCCGGGCCCGGGTTCCCGCCCGAGTTCCTGCCCCACGCTTTCGAGCGCTTCCGGCGACCCGACAGCGTACGCGCGAGGTCCGAGGGAGGAGCCGGCCTCGGACTGGCCATCGTGCAGGCAATCTCGGTGGCCCACGGTGGCCGGGCGATCGCTCGCAACCAGCCGGAAGGAGGCGCCGCGGTCCGGTTGGAGCTACCGGTCATGAACGGTAGCGCCGGCACTGCGCACACGAATGTGCCCGGGGTCGGCTGACTCCCGGTGGCCATCCCTGTAAGCACTCGGGAGCGGGCAGGGATCGAACCTTCGACCCCGCACACGCCGATGAGGGGTGACCGACCGGCCTGCTGTGCCAGCCTGCGATCACGCCGCGTGCTGGAGCGGCGAGCCGCTCGTTGCGGGGTCTCCCGATGCGGTCGTGCTCTACCCACGGGCAGTCTTCGGCCGACCATATCTGGGCTGCCGGACGGCGGCGCGTTGCTGTTGGCGGTCGACTTCGTTGAGGATCGGGTGGTCATCGCGGGAAGTGCGACTCTGTGGGCACCCCCTCGCCATAGGGCCCTCAACGATCTCCGACCGCGAGGTAGAGCACGCTGCCGGCTGCGTTGATCGCGAGTCCGGTGACCGAGTGGTTCTCCTCCGAGCGGGGCAGCCCGCGGACGATGTCGAACTTGGTCCACGCGGTGCCGGTCCACGTCAGCTTCGAGACGATGCCGGAGTTGGTGTCCACGTTCAGGTCGCCCCTGGGTCCGCCGCTGTAACGCGGGTCGCTCGAGGACACGTACACGATCGGTTGAGCTGCTGTCCCGAGCACGAGCATCCCGGTCCCTTGGCGCACACCCAGCGTGTTGTTGACCGCACCGGTGGTGTTGTCGTGGTTGGGGATGTTCCTGATCTGCAGGACGGTCTCGGTGGACGTCTCGCTGTACGCGTTCTTCGCGTTGCGGGTCACCGTGTAGATGTTGATCGTGCCGTCCTGCTGAAGCACGTTAAGGCGTCCGTCCGGCCCGAACTGCAGTGTGGTCGGCCGCGTCGAGATCACCGGCGAGCTTGCTCTTGCTGAACGAGATCGGCGCCGGCGCCTTCGGGGCCGCCACAGCGTTCGTCAGCTGCCCCCAGTGGCGGCAGACCCCTCAGGATGATCGGTGGACTCGGACACCCTTCGGGCGCTTGGGCTGAGGCCCTGACCGCGTCCGCCGATGGCCGGCGCGAACTCGCGCGGGCCGACGCGATGCCGACCGTGGACGGGTCGTCCAGCCGTTCGAGCAGGCAGCCGGTGAGGTTCGTCGCGCTTCGGAGCAGTGGTTCATGGCCTCATCGGCCCTTTCGCCTCTAGTTGAGTGGCGACCTGAGCGGCACAGTGTGGATGCTGACCCAAGAGGAAGACGGCTGATCATGGCCAGACACGATGGGACCCCAACCAAGTCCGAGTCTTGGTGGACCGGTCTCGGTGTCTCGATTGGTGCAGGGATCGGGTTGATCGTTGGGCTCCTCGGCTGGGGGACGGCGGCATCGCGCTTGGTCTCAGCATCGGTGCGGGGATCGGTATCGCGATCGGCGCGAGTCTCGACGCAACCGAGCGTCGTCGGCATGCAGGCCACGAGCGGGGCCGGGAACGTTGAACGGACTGGCTCTACGCGCCGCTCCGACGTGCCGCTAGTGTCGCGTGTTTGAAGTTGTCTTGCGGTGGGCCTTGGCGATGATGTCGTCGGCGTTCTTGGTCCAGACGAAGGGCGCGCATCGGTCGTTCCAGCCGTCGATGAACGTCTCGATCGCGGTGATCAATTCTTTGACTGAGGTGAAGGTGCCTCGGCGGATCGCCTGGCGGGTGATGATCCCGAAGAGGATCTCCACGAGTTCCGCGAGTTCTTCCCCAACCGCGCTTCCAACTCCGCGACCCGAGCAGCCAACGCGGCGATCAGCGCATCGCGCTGCGCGAGCGCCACATCCCGCTCCGCGAGCAGCACCAGCAGCTGCTTCAACGATGGAGCCTCAGGAATCGGAGAACACGACGGATCGACCACGAAAAGCACCTACCTGCGGGGGAAGTCGCAGAACGGACAGGTGAAGCGTCCCGCACCTCGCCCGTGCGACCAACAGATGGCGGACGAGAAAGCCGCTACAGGGCGGCCGACCGAGGAGAAGCCGCTCCTGCTGGATGCCGGGTTGGAACACCAGCCTTAGCGGCTACCGCTGCGAGCGCCCTTGGGGATCGCGCCCAGGTCACGGGCCGCCTGCGAGTTGCAGACGCCTGCCACCGTGCCGGGTACCACCGCACGCCATCCTGTGCTGTGCGGCCACCGGACTGACGATCCAGGGACTGAGTCCTCACGCGGTCTCCCCTAACGTCGCCTCAGCCGTCCAATGGATTACCCGAACGTGACCACAGCCCGCCCTGGGACCCGGGAACTCACGAATCGACGGCTGGTCCCGCTGAACCCCGAGCGCCTCATCGAACGCTCGATTCCTGTCCTCCAACGAGTCGAACACCTGGTCCATCAGCAGGGCCAGCCGGTTTGCACGGGGGCGGAACCGGCTCTCACCTGTACTCCGGCGGACCGTCATGCGGTTCACGGTGAGCGTCAGCCACGTGGATCACCTGCAGGCGCGCCGAAGCTAGGGCCGTCTGCGGATCGTTCCCCCCGTGGGTCTCTGGCCGCCTCGTCCGTCCACGGGGCGCGCAGCAGGCCGTAGACCCTGATGGTTGTCTTCTGGCAGAACGCCAGGTCGAAGATGTGGTCAGTAGTCCAGGCCGCAGTACAGATACAAGTACTGGACCTCGCCGCTGGACGGGAAGTCATTGGTCGACCCAGCCGGACGGTGCTGGTTCTGGTAGTCCGACCAAGCGCCGACCTCTTCCAGGAGCCTCAAGCAGTCCGAGTCGCTCGGCTCGTAGGAGTCCGCCGGGGCAACAGGTTTGGGTGGTCCGCCCAGCGCAAAGCCATCAGCATCTCGACGGATGGGTTCAGGCGTCGTGGCGGTCTTGGTGGCGAGGGGCCTCGAAGAGACCGTGGAAGGCGTCGGTTCGTGCGTCGGGACCAATGATGTCGTTGAAGACGCGGATGAGGATGACACGGTCGCCTCCGGTGTATCCGTTCCAACGGATGAAAATCCTGCCCCCGCTACCACGTTTACGCAGGTCATGGCCCTGATGCTGTGTCGGCAGAATGTCGGCAAGCCTGCCGACACGGGACACCGCCGATAGCGGGGTGACCCCGGTTCGCCCGGCGCTGGTGGACGTGCGGACACACGGGTGGACGTCAAAGCCGTGCTCGCGGTGCACCACGCCGTTTGACTTCTGGGTGGAATCCCAGAGGTCACACAGCCTGGCTTTGACAGTAGGAGCATCACTGCGGCGCGCTGCCGATGGCGGTCTCAAGCGGCTGTCGCACCGAGGGCCCCGTTGAGGGCCTCGCGTGGAGCCTTCCATCCCAGGGTCTGACGGGGCCGGGTGTTCATCCGGAGGGCGACCTCGTCGCAGCCGGCCTGGGTGAGTTGACGCATGTCGTGCCCTTGGGCCGGTGCTGGCGGACATCCCGTTGGTGTTCTCGTTGCTGCCGCGCTGCCAGGGTGAGTGCGGGTCTCCGAAGAAGATGTCGATGTCCGCCTCGATGGCGATGAGGGCGTGCTCGGCCATCTCCTTACCCTGGTCCCAGGTCAACGTCCGGCGCAGCGCATCGGGCAGCGAAGCGATCATCGGGGTCAGGGCTCGGGCATGGTCGGGATCCTTCCAGCGGCGGCCTTCGTCGCCACAGGTCAGGGTCAACGAAACCCTCAGCAGCCCCGTCACCTGTAGGACGCAGAAGACGGTGCGCTAGGCGGCGAGTGGTTTGACCGTCACCGTCGGCCCCCAGCGGGCCGCGCAGGCACGCGCGTACTGCCCGGCGAAGGCGTGGAGCAGGACGAAGCGCGGGATGGCTGGCACGTTGCCTACCACGACCTTGTAGCCGGCGGGGTCGATGCTGTCGATCAGCCAGTGACCTTCGTGACCGAGCTCGCTCTTGGACTTCGTCTTGATGTAGTGCTCCTGGTTGAAGTTCTCCCATTGGGCGTGCGTGAGGGTCCGGGAGACGATCGGCATCATCTCGGCTTCCTCGCGGTGCAGGTGCGGGTCCAGGACCGCGCGCAGCGAGGCCAGTGCCTCGATCAGGCCGTCGCGGGCCGGCGCGGCTGGGTCGCCGGCGTAGCGGCGGGTGGCGATGCGCAGCCCCTCGATCTCGGGCGCGATCTGGGAGTGGTCGTGCTCCATCTGGTCGAGGAGGTCAGCAGCCGAGGGGTCCAGCGACCGGATCAGAGGCCATAGGCCGACGTCTTCGCCTTCGTGGTGGCCGTGCAGGAAGTCCATCATCCAGGTCAGGTGGGCGGCGAGAGCCACACGCTGCGCATCACTCGGTGGGTGTTCGGCGCTCAAAGCCGTCGTGGTCCGCGTCAAGTCACGACGCAGGGCCGAGTGGACGATGCCCATCATGCGGGTGTCCGCCGGTGCGTTCGGATCGGTCTTCATCGCAGTCCCTCTATCGGTTAGGAACTCGGAACCTCTCGTTCCAATACCTCTGCTACCCACGCGCGGTACTGCTTCAGGCTCCACCCCGACTCCTCGACGAGGAGGAGGTACACCTCGATGCTGAGCAGCGCCCATAGGCTGTCGCGCTCACGTCGGGTCGGCTTGCGACCCATCACGGCCGCCGCACCGGCGGCGATGTCGACCCGGATCCGCTCGCGGGCGGCTCGGAGCATCTCCGCGATCACCGCGTCGGTCGGGGCCGCCTCACGGAGCACCTTGGCGAATCCCGAAGTCCGGTGGTTCACCTCGGTCAGCAGCATGGCGGCGGCCGCGATCCGGTCGGCGCGAGAACCCTGCGCGAGAGCCGCGAACTCGGGACGCTCGGCCAACGCGACGGGGGCGTCGTCACCGACCACCGCGACGTCCATCGCCCGCTGGAGCAGTCCGGTCTTCGACGAGAAGTGCGCATACACCGTCTCGGTGGCCACCCCCGCCTCCCGTGCGACGTCACGCATGCCGGTCGCAGCCCACCCGTTCGCGGTGAACAGCCGGGTCGCCGCAGCGACGACCGCAGCTCGCGTCCGCTCGGCCTGCTGCGCCCGGTGGGGCGAGCGGTAGCGCCGCGGGGTGGCACTGGTCGGCTTGCCTGACGCTGGTGGCACAAACGCGAACCTAGTACGGATCTGGATTCACTACAAGTCTGTTCTATCAATGGGACATTCACGGCAGAGGACGCGTCACAGGCGCCGGTCAACCGCTGGTCAACATCGTCGACACGGTCAATTCCTGGTTCTCCTCACCTTTCCGTGGGTAGTTGGATGGTGAGTCCGCTGCGCCCAGCGGGCACGCCGGCGCCCCAGGTGATCGTGGACATGGCTCATCGCAGAGTCAGTCCTCGGACCGGGCCGTTTGCCATTGCACGCTTCCCGACGACCGACGTTTCGGCGCCGCCTTCAGCGTGGCCCCGACGGGGAGGTCAAGATGTCACGCCGAAGGTGGGAGCCGCTACCGATCGAGGAAGAAGTGCGAGCTCTGCTCGGTGATCTGTGCCTGCAGGATTCCCTCACCCAGCCGGTACGCCGCGCTGGGTGACAAGAACACGCGCGCTCCGTAGCGGGCGACAACCGTGTCCCCCGCCGCCGGAGCCTCCACAAGATCCATCGACAGACTCAGGTTGGTCGGGTCGACGACCATCCGAAGACCCGCTTGCTCCCGGAGCGCGGCGTCTTGCCTCAAGGCACGGATCAAGGTTGCGGCTTCTTCGGTGATCGTCAGCATGTTGCTCCCGCGATGGCCCCGACAAGAGGGCCTGATTGGGTCGGCGTGGTGGATGGCGCGGCAGACACTCAGGCTGGCGCAGCGACCCCGTCCCACAGTGGACCTCACCGCCCGCGATAGCAAACCGGCGTCCTGCTCAGCGTGGGCGACCCATCGGCGGTCAGCGGCTGGCGGGAAATGCGGCGTTGATCCGCTTGGTCGAGCCCGACGAGGTCTCCCCACGCGCACCCATCCTGGTGATGATGGGCAAGTTCGGGGGGCCGGCCGGCCATTGCCTCACCGGGCGGGGACCGGACAGGAGGTGGGGACGATGCGCCGCGGAAGGCCCGTCCCCGGTGGGGCGGGCCTTCTGTCATTCCGTCGAGGCGTTCATGGCCTCCGCGTCGATGCAAGTTGCGGGGCATCCAGACGTTCCCGACACGGACCTGAAAGGGCTTTCCGACCCTCCCGATTACCGCACTTTCATTCTACTCCCGGCCGGCCTGGCGAGCGCATCGTTCGGTCACCTGGGTCCGCGGGGTCCGGCCGGTGAACGGATGACCACTTACACCCTCGATCGGACCGACCCACCGGTAGATCCGGCTCAGGCCGGATCCGGGTTGCGCGTTGAGGCATACCCCTCACGCACGCGAACAGGCATGTAGGAGCCGGCCTCGCGGAGTGAACACAACGTCTCGGCAGCTCACGCCCCCGGGATCTGGTAGGAGCCGGACTCGGGCCGCCAGCCAGCCGGCGGATCTTCGCCGACCCGGCCGTCGACGGCCTCGCGGAGCAGATCGGCGTGCCCGGTGTGACGGCCGTACTCCTCGACGAGGTCGAAGACCAGCCTGCGCAGACTCGCATGGCGGCCGGCGTCATCATTGGCATCAACGATCTGGTCCAGGCCGCCGTCGGCCACTGCGCTCCTGTAGCTCGTGCGGGCCCGGGCAACGGCGTCGTCGTACAGCGCGTACAGCTCCTCAGCGGAGTCGTCGGCGGCGGACGTGAAGTCCCAACCCGGGTTGACCTCCCAATCGACGGTCTCCCACGGCGCGCCGGGTGACTGGCCCGCGAGCTTGACTCGCGAGTAGAAGGCTTCGACGAAGGCCAGGTGCTTGAGCAACGACCCGATCGTCAAGGTGGAGGCGCCGATGGTGGCACCCAGCCCCTGGTCGTCGAGGCCATCGGCCTTCCAGCGAAACGTGGTGCGGAGCCGGTCCAGCGCACCGAAGAGGTGTTCCGTCTCGCCACCGGCCAGCGGCGGTTCCCAGGGAAAGTCGTTCGACGACATGGCGTCACCTTAGAACCGCCGACGCCCTTGCCCACCACAGCGAGCATCCCCGCTCGCTGCCACGCCGCCAACAGCAGCGGGCAACCTCATTGGCAACACCGTCCCCCACGAACCCAGGCCGAATCACCCCGCCCTGCACGGCACCTACGCGCCAAGGGCCCTCGCGACCTCGTCGAGGGCGGGCATGATGAAGTGATGGAAGCAGATCACGGCGTGTACCGCACGCGCGAGCTGTCGCCGGATACCTGGGATGACTTCGCTCGTCTGGTCGAGGCGAACAATGGCGTCTGGGGTGGGTGTTGGTGCATGGGCTCAGTCGAGAAACGCTACGAGTAGGAGAAGAACTCCTGGGGGATGGCGCTTCCTCGGATTAGTCGCTCCAGCTCGTAGGACCGCTCGCCGGTCCAGTGTTCAGCCAGGACTTGGAGAACGTCAGCGTCGGGATTCGCCTCAAGCAGCGCGAGTAGCTGAGGGAAGTGTCCGGCTTTGACGGTGATCCAGTACTCGTATTCGCCGTCGGGCGAGACGATCGCGGTGCCTGGTCCCAGGTCGTGCCCGGCGAGGACCAAGTTGCCCTCAGCGTTGAGCGAAGCGTCCAGGTAGCTGCGATTCGGACCCTTCTCGTCGGCGCGCAGCGCGATGTCAGTCATTGGCCCCTCCCTTGGATCGAGCCTAGTGGTCTGTCGGTGGAATAGTGCGGTAGTATGGCTCATGCCGATCAAGATTGCGCCGGCGTTGCCGGTGAGCGATGAGCAGCGGGCCGAGCTGAGGCGGTTGGCGGCCTCGACCGTGCTGGCGCATCGGGTGGTGGTGCAGGCGAGGGCGTTGCTGCTGGCCGCGGACGGGGTCGCGAACGAGGAGATCGCCCGCCGGTTCGAGGTGGACTCCGACACGGTGCGGCGGTGGCGTTCCCGGTTCGCGGATGCGGGC
>DATCDE010000323.1 GCA_036510875.1 Actinomycetes bacterium | reverse complement strand
CAACCCGACATCGGCGGCGTCCCGTGTCGGCAGGCTCGCCGACATTTTGCCGACAAGGAACAGGGCCGTGATCATCGATCATGGCCCTGACCTGCGTAAACGTGGTAGCGGGGGCAGGATTTGAACCTGCGACCTCTGGGTCGATTCCGCAGCGCGTTTCCGGCGCTGAAGGAACCGGTTGGGGAGGAGTCACCTGGAACGAGTCCGTGAGCCTTGGACGGTCTGAGCGGTCGACCCAACGCGGCAAGACGCCTCCGTGACCGGACGGCTTCGAGAGCCTGCTCCTGAGGCGCCTCGTGTCTAAGCCAATGCGTGGCCGTGTTGTGAGCTCCACCGGTTGAGGACACCAACCACAGGCAGGGCCAAGAGGACCAAGGCGGCGAAGGGCAGGAACCCACGGGCATATCCCACCGATCCCCCGACCAGCCCGGTGGCCACGCCCATGACCGGCGGGATGACGAACCCGCCGAGGGCGCCCAGTCCGCCGATCCAGCCGGAGGCGCCGCCTACCGCGTCTGGTACGTAGCGGGGGAGGAGCTTGAAGACGATTGCATTCTGGAGTCCCATCCCGGCCCCCACGGCGATGGTCGCGAGAAGCGAGACCGAGAACACCCCGGAGAACGACAAGACGACGGTGCCGGCCAGCATCAAGAGGAAGTTGCCGGGTAGGGCGTACCTGATGGAGATCCGGTCGGAAAGCAGGCCGCCCGGCACCCGGATGAGCGCGGAAATCAGGGAGAAGATGGCCGTGAGGACTCCCGCCTGGCGCAGAGTGGTGTCGTACATCGACGTCCAGTACGTGGGCAGCCATGAGGTGAACGCAAGGAAGCCGCCGAAGGAGAGGAAGTAGAAGAAGACCAGGATCCAGGTCGCCGGGATACTGGCCGCGTGCTTCAGCCCGGCCACGGCCTGTCCGGTGGGTACCAGTTCGCCGCCACCAAGGTCGGCAGCGGCCAGTTCGTCAGCGGTGAGCGTGTGGCCCTGGCGGTGCAGCTGGAACCACGGCGCGTCCTTGATGAACAGGCCGTAGATGATCGTGATGGCCAGCAGGATGCCGAACCACACGCTGTAGGCGCTGACGATTCCCATCGCCCCGACCGCGATCGGCAGCATGAGCGTTGACAGACCGGGGCTGGTGTTCCCCAGCCCGGCGTAGGCACCGAGTGCGCCGCCCTGGTCCTTCTTCGGGAACCAGTACGACACCTGGCCGATGCCGACGGAGAACGTGGCGATGCCGCAGCCGATGAGGGCGCCGAGCAGCAGCAGCAACGGGTAGGTACCCGCCATCGAGTCGGGATAGGAGGTCGCGAGCAGGACGAGCAGCCCCACCATCCCCACATTGGTGATCAGCAGCAAGGCCAGGAACGGTCGCTTGCCGCCCATCCGCTCCACCGCAGCACCGAAGGGGATCCGCAGCAGCGAGCCGGTCAGGGCCGGGATCGCGGCCAGCATCCCTGCGGCGAACGGGCTGAGGTCGAGCAGATCCTTGAACTTGGGCACCAGGGGCCCGAACACGGCGACCCCGGCGAACCCGCCGAAGAACCCGAGGGTCGCCAGGATCCCGGCCTGGTGACGGCTCCCCCTGACCTTGCTGCGCAGCTCCGGGTCTCCCGCCGCGCCCCGCACCGTCGTCATGACCGCGCCTCTCCCTAGGGACCGTTAATACGACAGACATTGTTTCTACCATAACCATAGGTACTATGTCGTCATGACGAAGGACCCGGAGCGGGAGAGGCACCGCGTTCTCGGCTCGGAGAGTCGCGTCCAGCTGCTCGAGATGCTGCAAGCGGTGGGCCACTCGGTCACGGTCGGCCAAGCGGCCGAGGCCGCCGGGCTGCACACCAACACGGCCCGCTTCCACCTCGACCTGCTGGTCTCAGTGGGACTGGCCGAGCGAGTCACCGAACGGCGTTCGCTGCCCGGGCGTCCCAAGGTGCTCTACCAGGCCACCCCCGTGGCTGCCGCGAGTCCGATGGGCGCGGACGACTACCGGATGCTGGCCGGTGTGCTGGCCGATGGCATGGCCGCCACCTCCGATCCGGCGCGGGCCGCCATCGCCGCCGGAGAGCGGTGGGCACAGGCGATCGAACGTCGGACACCGCAGCAGCCGGACGACCCTGCGACTGTTGCCGACGAGCTGGGCAGCTTGCTGGCGGACCTTGGGTTCGAGCCGGAGCTCGACGTCGAGCATGCCCAGATCCGGCTGCACCGTTGCCCCTTCGAGGAGATCGCCAGGGACAACCGCACGGTGGTCTGTGGAGTCCACCTGGGCATGCTGCGTGCCTCGCTGCCCCGCCTGGGAGCCGCAGGGGTTGAGGTGGACTTGGAGCCGCTGGTCTCGGTAGAGCCATTGCTGTGCCTAGTGCACCTCGCTGCGACGGGACAGGATCGGACCATCGAGCATGCGTCGTCCGCCCGTGCCGCCGCGGAGCCACCCCGGACCCGAGCAGGCAGGAGAGCGCAGTGACCGAGCCTCGCACCCACCCCGGCCCGAAGGTGGGCACCGACGGCGCGCTGGTCGAGGCCCTGCTCCGGGGGCGTCGGCTACTGCAGAAGAATGCGGTCTCTCCAGACCTGCGCACGATCACACGATCTGGGGGCCGCGAGGCTGACGTCTTCTACCGCGACCGCTGGAGCCACGACAAGATCGTGCGGTCGACGCACGGGGTCAACTGCACCGGCTCCTGCTCGTGGAAGGTCTACGTCAAGGACGGGATCATCACCTGGGAGACCCAGGAGACCGACTACCCGTCGGTCGGCCCGGACTCGCCGGAGTACGAGCCGCGTGGCTGCCCGCGGGGGGCGGCGTTCTCCTGGTACACCTACTCACCCACCCGGGTCCGCTACCCGTACGTCCGCGGCGTCCTGGTCGAGATGTACCGCGAGGCCAAGGCCCGGCTCGGCGACCCCGTCGCGGCGTGGGCGGACGTCGTTGGTGACCCGCAGCGGCGCCGGACGTACATGAAGGCACGCGGCAAGGGCGGCCTGGTGCGGGTGCGGTGGGAGGAGGCGCTGGAGATCGTCGCGGCGGCCCAGGTGCACACCATCAAGGCTTGGGGCCCGGACCGCATCGCCGGGTTCTCCCCGATCCCAGCCATGTCGATGGCCTCGCACGCGGCCGGTGCGCGATACACCAGCCTGCTCGGCGGCAGCATGATCTCCTTCTACGACTGGTACGCCGACCTGCCGATCGCCTCGCCCCAGGTCTTCGGCGACCAGACCGACGTACCCGAGTCGGCGGACTGGTGGAACGCCTCCTACCTGATCATGTGGGGCTCCAACATCCCGGTGACCCGAACGCCGGACGCGCACTTCATGACCGAGGCCCGCTACCGGGGGCAGAAAGTCGTGGTGGTCAGTCCGGACTACGCCGACAACACCAAGTTCGCCGACGAGTGGCTGGCGGCGCACCCGGGCACCGACGGCGCGCTGGCTATGGCCATGGGTCACGTGGTGCTCAAGGAGTTCTTCGTCGACCGGCAGGTCGACCGGTTCCAGTCCTACGTCAAGACCTACACTGACCTGCCCTTCCTCATTTCCCTGCGGGAGCGTCCGGAGGCCCCAGGCAGCTACCTGCCCGACCGCTTCCTCACCGCGGCGGACCTCGGCCGCGACGGCGAGGGCGACGCCTGGCGGACGGTACTCCTGGATTCCGCGACCGGGGAACCGGTCGTCCCGAACGGCACGCTCGGCGATCGGCACACCGTGTCGGGCATGGGCCGGTGGAATCTCGACCTCGAGGGTGTCGATCCGATGCTGTCGTTGTACGTCGAGGGCTCCGACGGCACCGACGCCGTCGCTGTGGACCTCCCCCGTTTCGACGTCGGCGACGGTGAGGGCGGCTCGTCCCTACGTCGTGGCGTGCCGGTGCGCACCATCGCTGGCCGGCTGGTCACCACGGTCTTCGACCTTCTGCTCGCGCAGTACGGCGTGGGCCGGGCCGGGCTGCCCGGCGAGTGGCCGCAGGGGTACGACGATCCGGAGCCCTACACCCCGGCGTGGCAGGAGGAGATCACCTCGGTCCCGGCGGTGACCGTCGCCCGGATCGCCCGCGAGTTCGCCGACAACGCCGAGCGCTCCGGCGGCCGGTCGATGATCGCGATGGGGGCGGGCACGAACCACTGGTTCCACTCCGACCAGATCTACCGCGCGATGCTCGCGCTGACCACCCTGACCGGCTGCCAGGGGGTCAACGGCGGTGGCTGGGCGCACTACGTCGGGCAGGAGAAGGTGCGACCGTTCACCGGCTGGGCGCAGCTGGCGTTCGCCCTGGACTGGGTCCGGCCGCCTCGCCAGATGGCCGGCACCGCGTTCTGGTACCTGGCCACCGACCAGTGGCGCTACGACGGGTTCGGCGCCGACGAGCTCGCCACCCCGCTGGGCAAGGGCCTGTTCAAGGGCCAGGCGCTCGCGGACACCCTCGCCCAGTCGGCCCGGATGGGCTGGCTGCCGTCCTACCCCACCTTCGACCGCAACCCGCTCGACCTCGTCGACGAGGCCGAGGCGGCCGGCGAGGAGCCGCCGGCCTACGCAGTGGAACAGCTCAAGAGCGGCCAGCTGCGGTTCGCCTGCGAGGACCCCGACGCGCCCGCGAACTTCCCGCGAGTCCTCACCGTGTGGAGGGCCAACCTGCTCGGCTCGTCCGGCAAGGGCAACGAGTACTTCCTGCGGCACCTGCTGGGCACCGACGGTGCGGTCCGAGCCGACCCGACGCCCGAGGGCATGCGCCCGGCGGAGGTGGTCTGGCACGACGAGGCGCCCGAGGGCAAGCTCGACCTGCTGGTGTCGCTGGACTTCCGGATGACCTCGACCGGGCTGTTCTCCGACGTGCTCCTCCCGGCCGCCACCTGGTATGAGAAGGAGGACCTCTCCACCACCGATATGCACCCCTTCGTGCACGCCTTCAGTGCGGCGATCAACCCGCCCTGGGAGACGCGCAGCGACTACGACACCTTCATCGCCATGGCCAAGGCGTTCAGCCCGCTGGCGGCCGAGCACCTCGGAGTCCGCAAGGACCTGGTGGCGACGCCGCTGCAGCACGACACCCCCGGGGAGACGGCCCAACCCGGCGGTCGGGTGCTGGACTGGAAGCGCGGCGAGTGCGACGCCGTGCCCGGGCGCACGATGCCGAACCTGGTCGTCGTCGAGCGGGACTTCGGGGCCGTCGCTGAGCAGATGGTCGCGCTCGGCCCGAAGATCGACACCTTGGGCACGACCGTGAAGGGCGTGACCCTGCGCCCCGAGCGCGAGGTCGAGTACCTGAAGCGAGTCTGTGGCACGGTGCGTGGCGGCCTGGCCGACGGCCGACCGTCGCTGGCCCACGCGCACCAGGCCTGCGAGACCATCCTCGCGCTGTCCGGGACCACGAACGGCCACATCGCTACGGCCGGTTTCACGGTTCTGGAGCAACGCACCGGCCGTCAGCTGGCTGACCTGGCCAGCGACCACGAGGGCCGCCAGATCACCTTCGCCGACACCCAGTCCCGGCCGCAGCCGGTCATCACCTCCCACGAGTGGTCCGGTAGCGAGCACGGCGGACGCCGCTACTCACCGTTCACCATCAACGTGGAGCGGCTCAAGCCCTGGCACACCCTCACCGGGCGGCAGAGCTTCTTCCTCGACCACGACTGGATGGCCGAGCTGGGCGAGCAGCTGCCCACCTACCGCCCGCCCCTGAACATGCACCGCATCTTCGGTCCGCAGGGGACCGACGAGGGCCGACTGGAGGTGACGGTCCGCTACCTCACGCCGCACTCCAAGTGGTCGATCCACTCCGAGTACCAGGACAACCTGTTCATGCTCAGCCTGTCCCGCGGCGGCCCGGACCTGTGGATGAGCCAGGAGGACGCCGCAAAGATCGGGGTCCGCGACAACGACTGGATCGAGGCGTTCAACCGCAACGGCGTCGTCGTCGCCCGCGCGGTCGTGACCCACCGGATGCCCGAGGGCACGGTGTTCATGTACCACGCGAAGGACCGGACCATCGACGTGCCGAAGTCAGAGATCAACGGCCGCCGCGGCGGCATCCACAACGCGCTGACCCGGCTGCTGATCAAGCCCAGCCACCTCATCGGCGGCTACGCGCAGCTGTCCTACGGGTTCAACTACTACGGACCCACCGGCAACCAGCGCGACGAGGTCACCGTCATCCGCCGCCGGTCGCAGGAGGTCGAGTACTGATGCGCGTCATGGCCCAGCTGGGCATGGTCATGAACCTCGACAAGTGCATCGGCTGCCACACCTGCTCGGTCACCTGCAAGCAGGCCTGGACCAACCGCACCGGCGTCGAGTACGTGTGGTTCAACAACGTCGAGACCCGGCCCGGCCAGGGCTACCCGCGCACCCACGAGGACCAGGCCAGGTGGGAAGGCGGGTGGGTCCGCACCAGGCGGGGCCGGCTGCGGCTGCGGGCAGGCGGTCGCGGGAAGCGACTGCTGCGGATCTTCAGCAATCCCAAGCTGCCCGGTCTGAAGGACTACTACGAGCCGTGGACCTATGAGTACGACACCCTGCTCAACGCGCCCGCCCAGGCCGACGTCCCGGTGGCCCGGCCGAAGTCGCTGATCACCGGCAAGCCGATGCAGATCCGCTGGTCGGCGAACTGGGACGACGACCTCGGCGGGGCTCCCGAGCTCGCCTCCGAGGACCCGGTGCTGAAGAAGCTCGGTGACAAGGTCAAGCTGGAGTTCGAGCAGACCTTCATGTTCCACCTGCCCCGCATCTGCGAGCACTGCCTCAACCCCTCGTGCGTGGCCAGCTGCCCGTCCGGGGCGATGTACAAGCGGGCGGAGGACGGCATCGTCCTGGTCGACCAGGACGGCTGCCGCGGCTGGCGGATGTGCGTGACCGGCTGCCCCTACAAGAAGGTCTACTTCAACCACCGCACCGGCAAGGCCGAGAAGTGCACCTTCTGCTACCCGAGGGTTGAGGCCGGACAGCCGACCGTGTGCGCCGAGACCTGCGTCGGGCGGCTGCGCTACATCGGCCTGTTCCTCTACGACGCCGACCGAGTGCTCGAGGCCGCCTCGGTGGCCGACGAGCACGAGCTGCTCGAGGCCCAGCGTTCGGTGATCCTCGACCCCGACGACCCAGCGGTCGTCGCGGCCGCCCGGGCTGCGGGGATCGCCGAGGACTGGATCGAGGCCGCGCAGAAGTCGCCGGTGTACGCGCTGACCAACCGCTACCGCATCGCGCTGCCGCTGCACCCGGAGTACCGCACCATGCCCATGGTCTGGTACGTCCCTCCGCTGTCCCCAGTGGTCGACGTCGTGCGCGACACCGGCTTCGACGGCGAGGACAAGGACACCCTCTTCGCCGCCATCGACGCGCTGCGGATCCCCGTCGAGTACCTCGCCGAGGTCTTCAGCGCCGGCGACCCCGAACCGGTGCAGCACAGCCTGCGGATCCTGGCCGCCATGCGCTCGTACATGCGCCGGATCAACCTGGGTGAGGACCGCGACGAGTCCATCGCCGAGGCCGTCGGCATGACCGGCCAAGGCGTCGAAGACCTCTACCGGCTTCTGGCGATCGCCAAGTACGAGGACCGGTACGTGATCCCGGCCGCCCACGTCGAAGCCGGCAGGTCACTGGACGAGGTCGCTGGATGCAGCCTCGACTACAGCGGTGGTCCCGGGATGGGCGGGATGGGCCCGTTCGGCGAGATCGCAGCGACCCCGGCCTCGGTGGAGACGTTCCAGCTGACCAAACAACGCGCTGAGGCCGATCGCTACGGCGACCTCCCGGAGTCCAGCCCCGCGGTCGACCTGCTGACGTGGACCGGCGGCGACCCGCCACCAGGCTTGTTCCCGCCGAGGCGCCCCTCTGACCTGGGACCGGAGGAGGAACGATGAACCGTCGACAGCTGACCGAGCCGGAACGTGCGCTGGTGTTCGCGGCGGCGTCCCTGCTCCTTCGCTACCCCGACGAGGGTCTCCTCGAGCAGCTACCCCTGCTTCATCGGGCCGCCGGGCTCCTGCCAGGGCCCAGCGGTGAACGGCTCACCGCGTTCGTCGACTCCCTCGACTCTCGACCGCTGATCGAGCTGCAGACCGCCTACGTCGCGACGTTCGATCTCAAACGACGCAACTGCCTCTACCTCACCTACTACCTCAACGGCGACACCCGGCGGCGAGGTATGGCGCTGTGGCACTTCCAGGACGCCTATCTGAGTCGGGGCCTGACGGTGACTGCTGGCGAGCTGCCCGACTTCCTGCCGGTGGTGCTCGAGCTGGCCGCCTGCGGGCACGAGGACCTCGCCCTCGCCCTGATCCTGGAGCACCGCCACGGCATCGAGGTGCTCCAACAGTCACTGGCGGAGACGCTCTCCCCGTACGCAGACGTCATCGCGGCGCTTGTTGCCGCGCTGCCGCAGCCCACTCCCGCGATCCTTGCGGCGGCGGAGACGCTCGCGAAGGACGGACCACCAGCGGAGCAGGTGGGGCTGGAACCGTTCTTCCCCATGGACTCGCTGGGGGTGCGGACGTGAGCGCGTTCCTGTGGGGAGTGGTGCCCTACATCGCCCTGACCTCGTTCGCGGTGGGGCTGGTCTGGCGCTACCGCTACGACAAATTCGGGTGGACCACCCGCTCCTCCCAGATGTACGAGGGCCGCCTGCTGGCCTGGGGAGGACCGCTGTTCCACTTCGGCATCCTCGGCGTGCTCATCGGCCATTTCGTCGGCCTGGTGGTGCCCTCGTCGTGGACCGAGACGGTCGGCATCTCCGAGCACAGCTACCACCTCGTGTCCGTCACCGGCGGGACGATCACCGGCCTGATGACCATCATCGGACTGGCCCTGTTGATCTACCGCCGCCGCACCACCCTGTCGGTGTTTCGGGCGACCACCCGCATGGACAAGGCCATGTACGCCGTCCTCGGCGCGGTCATCGTCGTCGGCACCTACAACACGATCGCGGTCAACCTGCTCGGTGCTGGCCACGACTACCGCCAGGACGTCGCGGTGTGGTTCCGCAGCGTCTTCTGGTTCCGCCCCGACACCGCCCCCATGAGCGCTGCGCCGGCCAGCTTCCAGCTGCACGCCCTGCTGGCTCTCCTGCTCATTGGGCTGTGGCCGTTCACCCGGCTGGTGCACGTGTTCAGCGCACCCGTCGGCTACCTGGCTCGCCCCTACATCGTCTACCGCACCCGCGACGCCGTCGGCGCCGCACGGGCGCCACGGCGCGGGTGGGAGCGGATTGATGGGTGAACCGCCCCCCGAGGATCTGATGCTGTACTACTCCCCACGGGCGGTCGCCCGGATCTGCGGTTCGGCCACCGTCACGCTGGACCGCTCACCACGCGTGGGCCGGCATCTCCCACTCGCGAACTTCGGCCAACTCAGCTGCCCTACCGCCGCCAGACCAGCCATCGAGAATGGGCGCGTGTCGGCAGAATGTCGGCAGCACTCGCCCGGACCGCCGTGGACGTGAGGCGACGGTCACGGCCGTGGCTGGGCCGGTGACCTGCGACGACGGTCCCCCGGAAGAACTACCTCTGAGCTTCGGCGCTCGCCTCCCTGAGCGGGATCAGCGGCACTTGGACGCGCGGACCCGGCAGGACCGGTCAACGGATAGTCAACGGCGTCGGTGTGGACAGATCCGGACGTCAGTGGAAGCCGAACGACGAGGGTGGTCACCGACCTGCGCGGATGCCATTCCACCGCCGTCCGTTCGTATCCTCAAGTGTCCAGAATCCATCGCTCATAACCCAGAGGTCGCAGGTTCAAATCCTGCCCCCGCTACCACGTTTACGCAGGTCAGAGGCATGATCACCGATCTTGGTGGTCATGCCTCTTGCGTTGTGGTCAACAGGCGGTCTGCCGCCCCTCGCCCGAGATGCTTGATCGACTGGACGGGCGTGGACGCTGGCGCACGCGGGTGGACGTGACCTCTGGGTCGAAATCCCAGGGGTCACCGGACCTGCATCTTGGCAAGGGATGCGCACGGGACGGGGCTGCTGTTGACCACCGGAGCAAGTCCTGTCAGGGGCCCGATGCTGCCTACGACTGCATGTTCGGCGGGTCATGGGTGCGCACCAGGTAGGCACATCGCGGGCGTTCTACTTGGTCGATTCGACCTTCTGCTTGAGAAGCTGCATCCGCTTCTTGATGTCTGACATGCCCACAAGAGGGAACAGGATCGGCACCATGATCGCGGACATCCCCTTCATCTGTGGGAAGACGATCAGGAAGGTCACCTCGGTGCCGCCGTCGACAGCTTTGAGGTCGAAGGTGTTGACGAATGTTCCGTTGCTGTCGGTGGCGTCGAGTGCGAAACGGGTCATGGGGACGACCTGGGTGATCTCGACGTCGTTCTCGTGGTTGTTGTCGTTGGGCGGCACCCAGCCGACCGACCGGTAGTGACTACCGACGGCGTTGGGTTCGCCGGAGACGAGTTCGACTCGATAGGGCTTCGGAGACCACTCGGCGTGCTTGGTGATGTCCGCGATCCACGGCCACACGCTCTCGGGTGGCGCTGCGATGTTGACGGCGACGGTGCCTTTCGTTGCCATGTCGACCTCCCTCGGCCGGAAGGCTACGCGGCCGAGGGTGCGCCGCGGGAGTCATTCGTCTTCTCACGCGAGCACCGATCGGGAACGAGGGAACAGGACTCCGACTCGCCGAGGCGAGTCAGATCGGCACATCCAGGGCTGTTGCCTGACGTGCCTCCTGGCTCTCAACGGTGACGGCGCGGGGGCCCGAAGGATGGCGACGCGGCAAGGGTCCTGCCGTCGGCCGGGGGGAAGAGACCTCAATCGACCACGGGCGCGACGAGCCTGTCGAGGTTCTCCAGTGTCTTGACCATGCCAGCCCGCACAGCCGATCCACGCACGGCGCCATAGGGCAGTCGCATGAGGAGGTTCAGCACCGCCCCGAGGTCGACCTCTACCCGCTCGGTGACCCGGGTTCCGGCCCCGACAGGCTCCAGGTGGTACCACCACTGGATCCGGCGTGGGCGTGGACGGCTCGGTGGCATCGACGTCCACGAGATCGCGTGTGGCGGGTCGTACTCGGTGACCGTCGACACGGCCGTGAACCTCTGCGTGCTTCGCCCCATGCGGATCTCCTCGTCCGCCTCGAAGCTGGACCCGACCCGGATCGGCCGGTCGCCGCGCAGGCGCACCGCCTTGACCTCGCCGCTGCCGGCCAGGTGGGCGTGCCGCGAGGGGTCGCCGAGCAGGTCGAAGACCGTCTGCGGTGTGGCCGCGACCACCCGCTGCTCCGCGTGCCGGAAGACCAACATCGTTTTCTCCTACCTGGTGAGTAGTGGCGTGACGCGGAGGCCGTGACGCTGGCCACCGACGGACCGGTGCGGCCCGTCCCCGAGCGTCATCGTCCGCTTGGCTGAAGCTCCTCGCGGAGCTCCTCCAGGACCGGGCAAGGACACCGCCAGGTCGCCCAGGCCGCGACGACGAGCCGGGCCTGCGCTGGCCGGGCTTCTGTGGCGGGAGTGTCAGCCCGCGAAGACCTCCGAGGCGAATGCCGCATCGGCCTTGGCGTCGACGGCCAGGTGCCAGTGCGCGGCGATCTTCCCCTCCCGCAGGTGGTAGACGTCGGCGTACTGGCCGGTGTGGCTGCGGTCCCCAACCGTGATCGTGCTCTCGTGCAGGATCACGGCGTGGTCATCGCTGGCCAAGACGTCGTGAATGGAGACGCTCATCTGCATGCCAGCCTGCCCGAAGACCTGGCCCAAGAAGGCCAGCACCTGGTCCCGGCCGCGATAGACGCCCTCCATCCCAGCCGTGGACTCATACCAGGTGATGTCGTCGTCCATCAGCGCCGCGAACGTGGCCACGTCCCCGGAGTCCATGGCCTCGTAGACGGATCGGATAACCGCGGCGTTCGGATGCTCGCTCATCGAGACTCTCCTCAACTCCAAGGGGTGGCGCGAAGCGACCGCGTCGGCCTGTGCTCAGCAGCGGCGAACCGACCGATCCTCACTGCGTGCATCCGATCGTGCCCGGCCGCCCGAGGTGAAGACATCACTCGATCGCGCGATACGACCCTGCGGTGCCGGCCATCCGATCCGACACGCCCACCGTGCGGCCTCCTAGGAAAGCATGCACCTCAAGTAGCCGGTTATCGAGCGGCCTGTCGCGCCCCTGGGTCGTGCATGCCGAGGCTCGGCGGCTGGCTGCCGCTGGACCCCGGACAGGACGAGGGCAGCGGCGGAGGGCTCCGACGGACGGGCTCGTGTCTCGGCTGGCTGTGCGGGGCTCACAGGGGCCTCGTCGGGGCCGTAGTAGTCGGCCAGCGCTGGCACCCGCCTGGTCAGGTCGCTCCAGGGTGGTCTGTCCGCTGTCCAGGTCCATCCAGCCCACCCGCTGCCCCCGTCGGCGTTCACATACAGCCGGTCCTTGCCGTACTTCGTCCATCGGGACACCGTCAGCGTGGTCACCCACGGGACCTCGGCATGCGAGATCGCCACATTGACTGCACCGCCAGCTGTTAACCGTTTGCACGAACGCCAGGCACGGCAATGAGAAGTGTCCTGCGGACCCGGCCTTCAACAGACACCCACACCAAGACCAAGGACATCGCCGACCCGCACGTAATCGGCACGCAACGGGCTTCCGCCTCGCGACATGAGCGGACGGTCGCGGCCCGTCGCATAGGGAGGGCTATGTTCGTCACCGGGGTGTCCGACTGGGCTGCAGGGTAACGTCACTGGAGGGGTGCTTCGGGGGCGCTGATTGGCGGGGACAATCCGCTTACGGCATGATTCGGCGGCTTGCTGGTCAGGCCCTGACCGTGCCGAGTGATCCGGCTTGGCCGGCGGCGGCGATGGCATCGACAGGGAGCACAAGAACCGGCAGGGCTCACGACTGTCTTGGCGGTCGCATCGCGACACCGTGCTGGGAGTCGAATCACTTGTACGGCACTGACGCAGTTGCGGGTGGGACTGATCCGCCCCAGACTTTCGTTGGCCCGCCTCCGGTGAGGGTGATCGACCGCAGGACGTGGCACGAGTTCCGATCTCCGATCCCCTCAGGTGGGGATAGCGGTGACGACGAGGTTGTCCTGGTAGCCGCCGTGGGCGCGATCGTAGGGGCCGCCGCAGGTCAGGATGGTGAGTCGAGGTGGGCCTGTGCGCGCGAACAGGAGCGTGAAGGGCAGTGTCTTCTTGAGGTAGAGGCGGCGTTCGACGATGCGGTAGTGCAGTCGGGTGCCGTCTGATCGCACCACGATGATGGGGTCGCCGACTCCCACGTTGCCGAGGTCGTAGAGGGCTCCGGCACCTTGGGTGCGGGAGTCGCGGTGTCCGACCAGGACCGCGGATCCTTGGGGGTCGCCGGGTGTGGGCCCGTATTGGTACCAGCCGAGTCGGTGGGCGTCGTGGGGGATGGCGACCGCCCCCGTGGGTGTGACCCCGACGGCGTCGACGCTCGCGTCGATCCCGGCGGTCGGGAGGAGAACGTGCGTGGGGACCGGTGTCGCTGTTGCGGGGGGAATGGTCGAGGTGACGACCGGGATCGAGGTGGCGGTCAACGGCGTCGACGCGGCCCCCGCGGAGCCAGCGGCGGTGTTGCCGGTACCACCGGAGGCGTTGATGGGTGTTCGGCTCAGTCCGAGGGGTAGGGCGCCGACTCCTTGGGCGGAGGATGCGGTGGTCACGTACCAGGCGGCGGGCGCGCCGACGGCCACCGCGAGACCCACGAGGAGTCCCGCGGCAGCCGTCGAGCGCCTATTCATCGTGCTCGAGCGTTTCGGCTCAGCCCTCGTTGCGGGCGGTGACCAGGCGGCGACCGGCGAACGCGGCACCGGCGATACCGGCGACCGACAGGCCCAGGACCCAGAACGGCACCGAGGTGCCGTCGTTGGCCAGACCCGCGTTACCGGCGGGGACCGAGTTCGGCATCGAGGCCAGACCCGAGATGTTCTGGACGGCGAGGGCGAAGGTGCTGGGGTAGGTGCCGTAGGCGTAGACGATCGTGTTCACGCCGTCCTTGACCATGACCGAGGCGGTCTTGACGGTGGTGCCACCGGCGACGATGCCGACCTTGTAGGTCGCGGCAGGCACGTCGGCGACAGCCTCGTTGCCGTTGGACAGGCTGGCGACGAGGGTCTTACCGTCCGCGGTGATCGCCACGGTCGGGGCGTCGGCGAGGTGGCGGACGGTGACCCGACCCTGACCGGCCATCGTGGTCTTGGTGTCGTTGACGAACGCCTTGACCGCCGGCTTACCGGAGGTGTTCAGGTAGGCGGCGATGGTGTAGTTCATGCCACCCTCGACGGCCTGGCTGCCGCTGTACACGGTCGTGGCGTCGCTCGGGTAGGTCTTGATCTCGATCTTGTAGGTCCCAGCGGGTAGGGACAGCGGACCGGCGATGGTCCCGGCCTGGAAATTGGTGAGGGTCTTCTTCCCGTCGACGAACACGTCCACCGGAACACCGGGGATGCCGTGGAACACCGACACCTCGGCGTTCGAGGACGCTTGGGCGGCACCCCCGGTGAACACGGCCACGGGCAGAACCACAGCGGTCGCGAGAGTCGCGGCCGCCAACAGGCGACGAGTGCGGGACATCAATCCTCCAAGTTCGGGTACGGGCTCTTGCCCCTACTTCTCCCGAACGTGGGTCGTTGGATGCACCTGCCGTCATCGAGTTTGGCCGCGAATGGGGGGCGGTGAGGTGGCCCTGCCCACTCTCGCGCCGCCCTGGCCGCGACCGCCACCACAGGCGACCACTCGGTGACCGCTGCAAGGCGGTGAGCGGCGAACAAGTCGAGACCAGCTTCTTGCGTCCTATGGCTGCATCCAAATCGGAGTCAGCAACGGAAGAGGGGTGTAGTGGTCGCGACCGGCGACCGTCAACGTCTTGGAGTTCGAGATGAAGATCAACCTCCGTATCGGTGCGGGTGTCGTGGCCGCGGCCGCGGTGCTGTCAGTGCTTGCGACCTCCAGCCCCGCGTCTGCCCACGAGATCCAACGGGGTCAGCAGGGTCAGGACCGGAACGACTCGCGGGGTCTGACGACCGTGGTGCTCAATCAGTCCCTCGTGGGTGCACTCGTGGGTCTCGGCGTTGCCCCGGTCGCGCCCGGCACGCTCACCGCCCCGGGTGGCACGCACCAGGTCGCGTTCCCGATCACGAGCATCGAAGACGGCCGCATCGGGCACAGCGGTGGCCTGGACTTCAGCAAGGCGTCCGCGGGTGACGTGAAGATCACCCGCTTCGTCGTGGACACCAACGCCGGGTTCCTCACCGCGAAGACTTCGGTGAACGGCACCCGCATCGGTCGTATCGCCGTGTTCAAGTTGGGTCCGGTGCAGGACATCAGCCCGGGCGTGACGCCCTCCTGCGCGGGGGTGGCCGCTGGTCTGACCCTGACCCCGGCCGCTGCCGGTGCGCTCCTGGGTGACTCCACGGCCACCGCGTTCATCGGGGACGCCTGCGTCGTGCCGTCGGGCGACGACGACTGAGCGACGGAGTCACCGCTGGGTGGGGGGTCCGACGGTCGCGTCGGACCCCCACTTCGTCGGGTGGCGGGAAAGGAGCGAGGAATCGGTGAGTACCGCGCTGACGGCTGCCACCTGCCACCAGCAAGGGAGCACAGTCGCAGCGGGGCGCTCACCGAGTGGGGTCCCTCAGGTCTGGCACCATGAGCGCATGCTGTCCGACGCCGACGCCGACGTCGCACTCGGCTTCCGCGACGGCGACGAGGGGTGCCTGTCCGAGGCATACGCCCGCTGGTCGCCTCTGGTCTTCACGATCGCGCTGCGGTCGTTGGGGAACCGAGAGGACGCTGAGGACGTCACCCAGATCGTGTTCGTCGGCGCGTGGCGCGGCCGCGAGAAGTACAACCCTGCCGCCGGAACGCTCGCGGGATGGCTCGTCGGTATCACCCGCAACACCGTCGCTGACCGGTGGGCAGCGACAGCACGTGAGCGGAAGGTCGTGCACGCGGTGACCGCCGTCACGGACCCTGACCCTGTCGTATCAGCTGCGACTGATCGGGTCACCGATCGGGTGCTGCTCGCGGCCGAACTGGCAGAACTCGGTCACCCAGCCGGGCAGATCATGGAGTTGGCGTTCTTCCACGACCTCACCCACGCCCAGATCGCCGAACGGTTGTGCCTGCCGCTGGGTACCGTGAAGAGCCACATCAAACGATCCCTGGACCGGTTGCGACTGCGGTTGGAGGTGGACAGTGTCGCACTATGACGAGACAACCCTCGCCCTGCTGGCCCTGGGCGAGACCCAGGCAACGGCCGACAACGCCGCCCACCTGTCCACTTGCACCCGATGCCGCGCCGAAGTCGACCAACTCAGCGCAGTCGTCGCAACCGGTCGCGGAATCCAAGACAGCGACTACCCAGTCGCACCACCCGCCGCGGTGTGGGACCGCATCGTCGCGGAGATCCATCGCGACGACGCCCCCTCGCCCTCCGACGTGCCTGTCGCTGCGGTCGTGCCCATCACCAGCCGCCACCAACGGCCACGCCGCAGCCGTTGGGTGCTGTCCCTGGGCGCGGCCGCTGCCGTCGGTCTGATCGTTGGGGTCGGCGCCACCTGGACCCTCACCCGGACCACCACCCCAACCCCGCAGCCCACCACGCAGGCCCAAGTGTCCGTCGCAGCGCTCCACCCACTCGACACCCCTTCCGCCAGCGGCACAGCCGTCCTTCGCGTCGTGTCCGCCGACCAACGCACCGTGACCGTCACCGTCGCGAACCTCCCCACCGAGCCCGGGACGTTCTACGAGGTCTGGCTCATGGACCCCGCCAACAGCCACCTCCTATCCCTCGGGGTACTCGGCGCTGACGGCCGTGGCGCCTACCTCGTCCCACCCGGCCTGAACCTCGCCCAGTACACCGCGGTCGACGTCTCACTCCAACCGATGAACGGGTCACCCGAACACAGCAAGCACAGCGCCGTCCGCGGCATCATCACCACCTAGCCAAGCTTGGTTCTCTGAACTCTGATGTTGATCTTGGATTTTGGGCGGCCTTCTCAAGGTGGGCGTCGCGGATGTAGTTATGGACGTGCCGATCGATGGTGCGCAGCGCTTGGCGGAGCTCGACGGGTGCGGGCGGTCTGTCGGCGGCGAGCAGCGGTCGTAGGAGCTGATCGTGGAGTCGGGTGTAGAAGAGCGCGACGCGTTGCCCTTCGGCTCGCTTTCCGCACTTCTGGGGATGGTTTTCTCGTCGGGTCGGTGGGACTTTCATCTGATGTAGTCGGAGTGGGGGACGCCGAGGAGATCGAGGACTTGGCGCTGAAGCGGGTCGAGGCTGGGTTGGAACACTTGGACGAGGTGGTCGTCATGGACCAGATGGTGCCTAGTGAGTCCGTTGAAGATCTCCAGCACGCGTGAAGCGCCGGGGGCTGCGCAGTCGCGTTCTTCTGGGTAGAGAGGGATGGCCGGCGCGTCGCTGGTGGCCATGGCCGTTCGGATCTGCCGTTCGATGAGCGCTTGGACGAGCAGGGCGATGAAGTGGCAGCACAGCAGGCCTCGATGCGGGCGGGATCTTTGAGGAACACCGGCGCCACGAGCTGGGTGCCCTTGAGCTGGGCATGGCGGCGTTCGAGGTTGGGCTGGTACTTGTAGGCGGCGAGCACCTCGGTGTCGGCGAGTGAGGTGTCGTTGGTGACGAGTGGGAAGCACCCGTCACTGGCCGCGTCGTGGGCGACGAGGTCGGTGTCGATCTTCCAGGTGAGGGTGAACCGGTTCCGGGTGGTCTTGCGGTAGCGGGTCTGTTCTCCAGGTCGGCCGCGGTGTTCCTGGTTGAAGGTCTTCTCGGTGATCTCGCTGACCACGGGAGTCACCCAGCGGTGGGCGTGGGAGCTGGCGAGTGCGGTGGCGGCTGCCTTCTCGACCGCGGCGCGGGTGTGCCAACGTGATCGCGGTCCCGCCACGCGAGCGGCGAGATCGTCGAGGGCGGCGACCGCTCGTTGGATGCGTGTTTGACGGGACTCGGCGTCGAGGACGGCTTCGAGGCTGGAGTGGACCCAGACGATCCGGTGTCCCTCCGCGGAGGGGATCGGTGACGGTGTGGTTCGCCACACGTTGTCGGGCTCGCCGGGTCGTCGGGAGGGTCGCCGAAGAGCCTCGGTCCAGATGGGGACGTGGGTGTGGATCCACTCCCGGAAGAATCCGTCCTCTTTGCGGGTGCGGGGAAGCACCGTCACGGACCGTCCTCCCCGACTGCCGATGTGCCGCATCGACTCGCGATTGGCGAGCTTGGTGTCGGCCACGTAGAGGAAGTCGGATCGGCCGAGGAGCGCCACCAACCCGTCCCAGGTGGCGATGTGGGTGGTGTCGTCGTTGACGTTGCCGCCTTCCTCCCGGTAGGCGATGGGTACCGCCCCGTCGGCGCTGACCGTGAGGGTCCACACCAGCTGCTTGAGGTCGGATCGATGGTCCTTGTTGTGGCCGAAGGTGATCGCCGATGTGGCCTTGCCGCCCCTGCTGACCCCGGTGGCACTGCGGTAGGCGCCGGAGAAGGTGACCGACGTCGAGTCGTTGTGCAGCTGGGAACAGTCGATCCCGAAGCGATCGACCGCCCGCAGGACCAGCTCGGTGAGCAGGCTGGCCCGATCGGCGTCGAAGAGCCGCAGCAGGGTCCGGCCGACCCGGTCGTCGTTGAGCACACCGCTGTCTGCGGGCGCCAACCCGAGGAGCGACGGATCGAACGGGGCCGCCCATTCCCCCAGCGCATAGACCGGCTCGCGGTGCAGGACCAGGTTGCGGATGACCACACCGATCACCACCGCCGGCGCCAGTCGTAGCCGGCGGTCGTCCTGGGGGAGGTGACGCTCGAGGAGCTCCACCACTCCCAGGCGGTCCAGGAAGTGGTTCACCACCGGCAACGGTCCCAGCGTCTGCGATCGCAGCTCGAACTCGTCGGTCGGCGCCGTCATCGGGAGAACCCTTGTCCCTCCATGCTTGAAGTCTATATACTTCAAGCCAACGAGGGATGGATGCTGATGGCGACACCAAGGCAACGAGAACGAGTGCTCCGACAGCGGGCAGCCCTCGTCGAAGAGATCTCCCGGATCGGCTGGATCCTGCCCGGCAGCATCACCGACCGTTTCACCCGGTGCGGCAACCCCGCCTGCCGATGCCGGACGCAGCCGCCGCAGCTACATGGCCCCTATCCGACGTGGACCCGCAAGGTCGACAACAGGACCATCACCCGCACGCTGACCCCTGAACAGGCGGAACACCTCCGGCCCTGGCTCGACAACAACCGGCGGCTACGTCGCCTGCTCACCGAACTCGAGGCGCTGTCCCTGCAAGCAGTCGAGGACACTGAAGGCTGGGCGCAGAAATAGGGCTCGGGATGTGCGGAAAGCGAGTCGGATGAGTCACAAGAGCCACTAATCGGCGCTGTTGAGTGCGAACAAGCCCTCCAAGTGCCGATCGCGCTCGCCTCGTCGAGGGAATCGCCGTTACGTCCCCACGGCCGACGACCGAGCATGAACGGTGTCACTAATCAGCTTGGTAAGCATCGACCGGTACCCGGGTCGTGGCTCCGGTAGTTCGAGCCGGGACCAGAGGTACGCCACCACAGTGACACCGGCGGCTGCGAGCCAGAGGATCTCCCCGACCGTCAAGATCCAGGGCGTGGAGCCCACCCACACCAGGATGAGGCCCGCGAAGGCAACGGCCAGAGCGACGTATCCCAATCGCAGAGACCAGACCGCGATCCTCCAGAGTCCGCTGTCGTGCGGCTCCGACTGCTCGCCCATGACAAGGACTATTCCACGGTTGCGACAGCCAGCCGCGAACACGTGCCGCGACAGGGCGGGTCCTCGGGCGTGACATCCGGCAGCAATATGCGCTGGCCAGAGGTTGGTGGGCGATTTGAGCTGCCCGTCGAAGTGCAGACGCGTTGGGATCAGACCCAATCGTCCACCCGCATCCCAGGAGGCACGAGGTCGTCGCCTGGGTGCGTCTCTCCGCTGTCCGCGTACGCACCCAGCCGCAGATCGTCGACGTGCGACGGTGCTGGCATGAGGATCCTCGTGCTCGGTGGCACCCAGTTCGTTGGCCACGCCGTCGTCGACGACGCGCTCGCCCGGGGGTGGGACGTCACGGTCGCCAACCGAGGTCGCACGGGCGCCCCCGTGCCGGGCGCACGACCGCTAATGCTCGACCGCACCGAGCCGGGGGCTTTCGACATGCTCACCGGCGACTCCTTCGACCTCCTCGTCGACACCTGGTCGGGTGCGCCCTACGTCGTCCGCGACGCCGCGCGCGCGCTCGGCGACCACGTTGCCCGCTGGGTCTACGTGTCGAGCCGTTCGGGCTACCGCTGGCCGATCCCGCAGCACGCCGACGAGTCGGCTCCGCTCACCGAGGCAGACCCGGACGCTGGCCTCACCGACTACGCCGCCGACAAACGCGGCAGCGAGCTCGCTC
>DATCDE010000322.1 GCA_036510875.1 Actinomycetes bacterium | reverse complement strand
GCTGGACTTCTACGTGCCCGGCTACATCGCCCTCGTGTGGGCCGCCGTCGGCCTGCTCGCCCTGCCCGTGCACCTGGCCCGCTACCGCGAGGACGGCGTGCTGCGCCGACTGCGCGCCTCCTCCGCCCCCCGCTGGGTGGTGCTCGGCTCCCAGTTCGCGGTCTCCTTCGTGGTCTCCCTCGTCGGCGGTGGGCTGGTCATCCTCGCGGCCGCCCTCACCTACGACATCCACGCCCCCCGCTCGGTCCCCGGCTTCACCCTCGCCTGGCTGCTGTGCGCCGCCCTGTTCGGGTCGCTCGGCCTGCTGTTCGCCAGCATCGGCTCCTCCCGCGCAGCGCTCGGCGCCGGTCTCGGCGCGTTCTTCGTGATGACGATGCTCTCCGGCACCGGCCTACCCCCGGAGGTCCTCACCGGGGCCATGCAGGGCATCCGGTCCGCCCTCCCCCTCACCTACGCCGTGCGGCTCGTGCAAGACCCCTGACTCGGGCTCCCTTGGAGCCTCACCGACACCGCCGCAGTCCTGGCCTTCACCGCCGCCGCGCTGGCCGCGACCCGGATGCTGTTCCCCTGGGGGTAGGCCCGCCCGGACGTGCCCCGTCACCCAGGCGCGTGGCAGACGCCCTCAACGTTGTTCCCGTCCGGGTCACGCACGAAAGCCCCGTAGTAGCCGGAGTGGTACTCCGGCCACACCCGCGGCGCGTGTAGCACCTCGGCGCCGAGCCCCACCGCCGCGGCGAAGAACGCATCCACCGCGGCCCGGGTCTGCGCCGCAAAGGCCAGGTGAGACTCGCGGAACCCCTCCCCGCTGTTCTGCGGGCCGAGCCAAAGCTCCGGGTGCGGCCGGACACCGAAGGCGACCACCTCCCCGAAGTCCATCAACCGCTCCCCGCCGAGCGGCGCCAGCACCACCTGGTAGAACGCCGCGCTCGCGGCGACGTCCGCGCACTGGATGGACACGTGATCGAGCATGGATCCATACTGCCGTGCCCGGTGACCGTGCGGTAGAGCATCGGCGCCTGAGCGGCCCCGCCGGTGAAATCGCGGTGAACAGGGCCGATGAGCCCCCCGCGATGCGGTAGGCAGACCATGGATGCAGCCATCGCTGGGATCCCGTGCGGGGAGGTTGAGTCGGCGAGGCGGGTCGGATTGGACCCGACCGCTGCGCGGCAACTGGCCGAGCGGATGCTCGCCCCCGTCGGGCGATGGCTGCACGTCCGGGCCACCGGCGAGCAGGCGGCGCAGATCGCCTGGATCCTGCCTGAAGGGGATCAGGGTGCGGCCCACCCGCACATCAGCCGGACCGGGAACAGCGCCTTCTGCGCGTCGATGAACTCGTATGTCGCGCTCACCGATACCTCCTGGCTGACGTTCCGCACTTCTCGGGCGCGATATGGCCCCCCGTGTTCATCGGCGGTCGGGGTTGTGCATGAGGTCGGCTGCTTGTTGTGAGAGGCGGTCCATCTCGGTGGTGAGCTCGTCCAGTGCTCGCCGGTTGGCGATCCACTCGCGGTAGTCCTGTGCCTGCTGGGGGGTTAGGCGCCGAGTGACGGTCTTGCCGTCGAGCTTGCGGGTGTACTGCAGGTAGGGGCCGTGCCGGGTTGGCGGGTCGCCGTGGCAGTGGCAGCCCGGGTTCGCGCAGAGGGTGTACCGCTCGATGACGCTGCCAGGGATCACGAAGCCCAGGGTGCGGACCTTGGCCTGCACTGCCTTGTACTTGCGTTGCAGCACAGCGAGTTCCTCGTCGATCATACCGCTCCTCTCGTCGCGTGTCGCACACCCTACCACGCTGACAGTGGTAAATACTGCCTGCAAGGCAGTCCCGGGGTGTCGAGGGAGTCGCGATGAGCACACCGGTCGCCGGACCGTTCGACTTGTGCAGTCACCGCCTGGGCGCGCTGCCGATCGTGAACCACTTCCTCGACCGCGCTGGTCTGCCCGCCCTGCTGGCCCGCTACCTACCGGCCGCCGATGCGCGGTGCCGGTTGGACCCGGCCACCGCGGTGCGCCTGCTGGTGGCCAACCTGCTGACCGGACGTGCGCCGCTCTACGCGCTGGGCGAGTGGGCTGCACCCTTCGCCCCACAGCTGCTGGACTGACCGAGGCCGAGCAACAGGCTCTTGGCGATGATCAGCTGGGCCGGGCGCTGGACCGGCTCTTCGACGCCGACCGGGCCGGCCTGCTCACCGAGCTGATGCTCGGCGTGGTCGCCGAGTTCGCCGTGGACACCACCGCGTTGCACAACGACTCGACGTCGATCTCGGTGCACGGCGTCTACCGCTGGGCCAGCGGCGCGCCCCGTGGTGGCAAGGCGACGCCGGTGGTCACCTTCGGGCACTCCAAGGACCACCGCCCGGACCTCAAGCAGCTGGTCTGGATCCTCACCGTCAGTGCCGACGGTGCGGTCCCGGTCGCCTACCGCCTCGCTGACGGCAACACCAACGACGACCCCACCCACATACCGACCTGGGACGGTCTCGTGCAGCTGCTCGGGCGCAGCGACTTCCTCTACGTCGCCGACAGCAAGCTCGCCAGCGCGGCCGCGATGAGCCACATCCACACCCGCGGCGGCCGGTTCATCACCGTGCTGCCCCGCAACCGCAGCGAGGACAAGTGGTTCCGCGACTGGGCCCAGACCCACCGCCCGGACTGGACCGAAGCCGCCCGCCGCCCCGGGGCTCGCAGCGGTGAACCCGACCGGGTCCACTACACCTGCGGCGCACCGCTGCCCTGCGCGGAAGGCCACCGCATCATCTGGATCCTCAGCACCGCCAAGGCCGCCCGCGACGCTGCCACCCGCCAGGCCCGCATCGAAGCCGGCGCGGCCGCGATCGACGCCCTGGCCATCAAGCTCGCCGGACCCAAGTGCCGCTACAAGACCATCGTCGCCGTCGAGACCGCCGCCGCCGAAGCGCTGGACAAGGCCGGCGCCAGCCGCTGGCTCACCGTCACCGTCACCGCCACCACCGAGGAGTCCTTCCGTCAGGAACACCGCGGCCGCCCCGGCGCCGACACCCGCTACCGCAAGACCACCCGCACCCGGCACACCATCAGCTGGAACACCCGCCTGGACGTCCTGGCCTACGACGCGGTCACCGACGGCATGTTCCCGCTGGTCACCAACGACACCTTGATGACCGACGCGCAGGTCCTGGCCGCCTACCGCTACCAGCCCCACCTCGAACGCCGGCACCACCTGCTCACCAGCGTCCAAAACGCCGCACCACTGTTCCGCCAACACAGAATCAGGGCCGTGCGGGGGCAGGATTTGAACCTGCGACCTCTGGGTTATGAGCCGCCGAACGAGTCGACGCGAGCGTGCAGTGGTGGACGACGCTGGACATCGGCGGGATCACCGTCACCGCTGGTCAGGGAGCCACCGACGTCGTCGAGCGTCTCGCACTGTCCAGCCCTGTCCGGGCGGTGCTGCTGACATTCTGCTGACACGTGATTTTGATCGACCACTGGACCGACTCAGGCCCGCCCGGAGGCGGGAATCGAACTCGTCCGAACCGTCTGAACCCATCGGAACCCGATGGTGGCGAGCACAACCCGTCGGATTCCGTCGGGACCTATCGGGTCCCGTCGGGTCCGGCTGTTGACGCCGTCAACACGAGATCGCTACAGCGCGACGTTCCATGAGAGCTCCCGTCGAGACGCGCAATTACGAGTTCGATCGGTAGGCGTCACGCCGGTGATCGATACGTAGCACGACGACTTCGCGGGGGTCTTCGCGGATCCGGTAGAGCACCCGGTAGGTACCGCGTCGAGCGGACCAGATCCCCTCGAGGTCATCGCGGAGCGGCTTGCCGACCCGGTGCGGGTTGTCCAGGAGGGCGGTGGTCACGAAGTCGATGACAGCGGCCGCGACCGCTTCCGGTAAGTCGTCGGTGATGGCCCGACGAGCGGGCGGGGTCAGGACGATCTCGTAGGGCTGCTCAGTCACGGGCGCAGCTGGCGCACTGCATCCGTACCGCGGATGACATCGTCACGCGCGTAGGCCGCATCGGCCTCGCGGATGTCGGCCAGCGTCTGCGGGTCGCCCAGGACGTCGATGGTCTCTTCCAACTGGGCAAGATCCTCAGGACTGAGGATGACCGCTGCCGGCTTCCCGTTGCGGGTCACCACAACGCGGTCGTGCTGGTGCTCCACCCGATCGATGACCTCGGACAGGTGATCACGGACGTCGCGCAGAGACTGAGTCGTCATGACCACAATTGTGGCGCTATCGGCGGTCGATGTCCAGCGCGGACCCGTGAGAGCCGACTCAGCGTCGTAGGCCACGCACGCGGACCCAACCCGGGTTCCGCGAACATCCTCCAGTGGACTTGTGTCCTGGCCAACTCGCAATGACGCGGCATCAACCCAGGGGCGCTTCAGCCCGCCAGCCATCCGAAACTACGGGAGGTACTTGCCAAGGCCGAAACCGTCAAGAGCGCGAAGGTTGCCTGACGCGGAGCTGGGACCTCATCAGCTCAGACGACTCAGACATGGCGAAGACCTCCAAACACCGGGACGGGTCTTCACTTGATCGGCTCAACGCAGTCGGAATGGTTCAGCCTGGGAGTGTGAACGCAGAACAATATCCGGTAGGTGCGGGTGCCGCTATCGCGATCCTGCAGTCTGCGGTTGCGGTTCCGCTCGCGACCACAGGGCACGAAGCGATCGGGAGAGCGCCTGGGGTTCCACGCGGTGCGGAGGATCGAAGTGGTGCCGGTCTGGGAACTCTTCGAGTGTGAAGTCGGGGAACGTCCGCCCGAGACGCTCAGCGATCTCGCCGTACTCGTCAGGGTTGCTTAGCCCCCCCAGCGCGAAGTACACGGGCCGGTCAAACCGAGCCAACACTGACCGGTCCAGATCGTAGGTCCGGAACGTGCGAAGAAACGCAGCGATCCCTGCCGGGCGAAGGGCCATCCACGGCGGTGGCTCGCCCGGCGGGGGCGGCGGAAGAACCACCTCGAGCCGGACCCCCATGCGCATGAAGGCGGCCATGAACTGACCCGGAGTTAACTGTTCGAGCCGGTCGTATTCCTTCCAGAGGTCGCGGTGAGCAGGACTCATGTCGTCCCAGTTCCCGGCCCATGCGGGCTCTAGCAGCGCGAGGCTGAGCACCTTCTCGGGGTGGCGTGCGGTGAAGGCTAGGACGGAGGCCCCGCCGCCGGAGTAACCAACCAGGTGGAAGCGATCCCAGCCGTGTGCCTTGGCCTCCCGCTGAATCCCCTCGACCTCGGTGTCTAGCGTGTAGTCCGGCGGTGGTTGCGGCCCAGCGTAGACCTCCAGTTCCTTCGCGACCGCGTTCACATCCGGTCCCAGCTCGGCGATCAGGGCCGGGTAGGCGACGGAGGCCGGTAGCACGCTTCCCGGCAGTAGAAGGACATCCCAGGCCGTCATTGGAAAGGCTGCACCCGTCGTGGACCCGCTGACAAGGCCGCACCGATGTGATGCCATAAGGAGCGGGGCCTCCCGCTCCGGTGGGTGCCCGAAGGATCCTCGGGTTCTCATCATCCGCACGTTGGAAGGGAGGCCCGCGACGGGTAACGCTAGCCCGGTTGGGCAGTGGGTCGGGGTGGACTTGCATGCCCGCCGGTCGGTGATCTGCCGGATCGACGATGCTGGCAAGGAACTCTCGTGCAAGCAGGTCGACAACGACCCGAAGGTGTTGGTGCGGGAGGTGCGTCGTGCTGGTCGTGGTGTGCCAGTGGCGATCGAGGCGACGTACGGCTGGTACTGGGCGGTGGACGCTTTGCAGGCCGCTGGGTGCCAGGTGCATTTGGCGCACCCGTATGGGATGACGGC
>DATCDE010000321.1 GCA_036510875.1 Actinomycetes bacterium | reverse complement strand
CCGCCACTACCGAGGCGACCCTGACGCAGGTGCTCGCAGCGGGCGGCCTCGACGACGACTTCATGCACTTCTGGCCTCCGCTGGTGCGCGCTGCCCTGGCTGCAGGCGACGTCGCCCGGGCCGAACGGCTGCTCAAGCCCGTGACCAGCGCGTTGCCAGGCGTGGTGTCGCCGGCGGTTCGGGCGCACCTGCGCCACCTCCAGGGGCTGATCGAAGCGACGCGCGGGGACGATCCCACCCTGGCCGAGGAGGATCTGCGGAGCGGGGTGGCGGCGCTGGCCGACTTCGGTGCCGCTGGTTGGAGCGCTCGGGCCGAGGAGGACCTGGCGCGCTGGCTGCTCGGGCAGGGTCGACCCAGGGACGCTGAGCCGCACCTTCGGAACGCGCGCGCTGTCTACGAGGCGATCGGGGCGACCGGCTGGCTGCGGCGACTCGACAGCGAACGGGCCGCGGCGTGGTCAGCCACGTCAGCGACCTGAGAAGTCGGCCCTTCGGCGCTGGACAAAGCTGGCCAGGCCCTCGCGGGCGTCCTCGCTCGCCAGTACCCCGGGGAGCAGGCCGGCCAGGTGCGCCGAGGCTGCAGCCGGACCCTCGGCCTCCCCGACCCGTGCGTTCGCCAGGGTCGACTGCACCCCGAGCGGCGCCTGCGCGGCGATAGACCCGGCTAGCTGACGGGCCCGGCCGAGCTCCCCACCGGCCGGGACGACCTCCTGGACCAGCCCGATCCGCAACGCCTCGACGGCGCCGAACTCCTCCGCGGTCAGCAGGAACCGCATCGCGTTGCCCCAGCCCAGCCGGGTGGTCGCCCGGAACGTCGCCCCGCCGAACGGCAGGATGCCCCGGGCGATCTCCAGCTGGGCGAACCGGACGTCGTCCGCCGCCACCACGAGGTCCGACGCGAGGGCCAGCTCGATCGACAGCGTGAACGCGATCCCCTGCACCGCCATCACGACGGGCTTCGGGACTGGTTCGCGCCAGACCCCGAACGGGTCGAACGCGTGGTTGCCCGAGAGCGCGGCCGGTCCCTGTGAGGCGACCGCCGCCCCCACCTCGGCCAGGTCCAGGCCGGCCGAGAAGTGCGGGCCGTGGCCGAAGATCACCCCGACCCTTAGCTCGGGGTCCCGACCCAGCAGCTCGTACGCCGCACCCAGCTCATCGATCGTGGCCAAGTCCCAGGCGTTGCGCTTCTCCGGCCGGTTCACCCCCATGAGGAGCACGTGCCCGTCTCGCTCCACCGTCACCCGCTGCGTCATGGCGGCCATCCTCCCAGCCCCGTCCCCTTCCCGCATGAAGGTGCCCTTCTGCGCGCAGGGCCGCACAAAGCGCATCTTCATCGACGGCGTCTTCCGGCGACCCGGCGTCCGATGAAGGATGGGAAGTTGCGACCACCCGCACGGAAGGGCTTCATGCGGGGGGTGGTCCTGGCGTTGACGCGCCGCACCGGCGGGTCGAGACTGCCAGGAGCAGGCCCCGCCATGACGTCGTGTGCGGAGGTGAGCGTTCGTGGCGACCTGGCCCGCGCCCTCGTCCTCAGGAGGCCTCCGGTGACCACACAGCTGACGCAGCAGCAAGCCCAGGACCACGTCCTCGTCGATCGGTACACCGACATCGTCGGGCCGAGCACCGAGATGCTCGGCCCGGTGAAGGACGGTGGACGGATCGAGTACCTCACCGTCCCAGGCTGCTGGGGACCCATGATCACACCTTCCATCCGCAGCGGCCACGAGGTCAGCCTCCCCGTGCGGGTGGAGGGCGCACGCATCCGGGACGCTGTCGCGCTGCACATCGAGACGCTCGAGCAGACCTCGCGAGCCACCACCTCGGGAACGCACGTTGGCGTCGAGGGCCGGTTCATCAGCGACCCGTTCGTCGCCAACATCTGCCCGACCTGCCGGGACGCCGGCCGGCACTTCCTCTACCCGGACACCTACCTGGACGGGATCGGTGAGGGCGCCGTCAAGTGCAAGGCCTGCCACAGCGAGGTGATGGCCTTCCACATGGTCGAGGGCTACACGATGGTGTTCGACGAGCCCAAGGGGATCGGGGTGACCGTGTCGCGCGGTCGTGCCGAGGAGCTCGCCCACGACGCGCGCGAGTGGGTGGCGCTCACCGAGCACTCCACCCAGCACCCCATCGTCGTCCTCGGCCGGGCCGACCTGGTCGGCACCATGACCCGCTGCCGGATCTCCGCAGGCAACCTGGGCTCGATCCCGGCGATCGACCTGCCCAGCTCGCACAACTGTGGGGACTTCGGCGCGTTCCTGGTTGGCGCGCAGCACGAGTTCGCCGTCACCGAGGAGCAGCTGGAGCTGCGCACCGACGTGCACATGGACGTCGACTCGGTGCGGCAGGGCAGCATCCTCCTCGTCCCCGTGAAGGTCGACGGAGCGGGCATCTACGCTGGCGACGTCCACGCGATGATCGGCGACGGCGAGATCGCGGTGCACACCACCGACATCGGTGCCCGCGTCGTGGTGCGGGTCGAGGTCATCAAGGGGCTCGAGCTGGACGGGCCGCTGCTACTGCCGCCGGCCGAGGACCTGCCGTTCCTGGCCCGGCCGTTCAGCGCGGACGAGGTCTCTCGCGGCAAGGCGATCGCGGCGGAGAACGCCACCACGCTGGAAGGGCCAGTTCTTCCCGTGCAGGTCCTCGGCTCGGGCCCGTTCATCAACGCAGCGGTCGACAACGCGGTGGCGCGAGCGGCACAGCTGTTCGGCATGACCGTCGACGAGGTCAGGAACCGTTCGACGATCTCCGGAGCAGTCGACATCGGCCGGTTGCCCGGGTTCGTGCAGCTGAGCCTGCTCGTCCCGAGAGAGAAGCTCGAGCAGCTGGGGATCCTGCACCTGGTCGAGGCGCAGTACGGCACGCCGCCGGGCTGGTGACCGCGTGCGGGTGACCCTGATGCGCACCGAGGCCCTCAGCGGACGGCGGGTCGAGGAAGTGGCTGAGCTCGCCGACGGAACTCTGGCCGGCGAGCTGCTGGACCAGCACGGGATCGACTCGCGCACCTGCGTCGTCGTGGTCAACGGTGCTGCGGTGACGCGTGGCGCGGCGCTTCGGGACGGCGACCAGGTTCGGCTCTACCCGGTCCAGGCTGGCGGCTGACAGCCCGCAGCCAAGATCTCTTGTCCGCCGCTAACGGACAGGGCTAGGTTCCCCGCATCGGAGCTCGCCGACGAGGGGAATCGCACCATGGGGCGGATGGCTCGCTCTCACCTGACCCGGCAGCTGAAGGCGGCGCACGCCGCCTGCGCGGAGTCTTCGGCCACCGGGATCCCCATCGACGAGGTGGCTGGTATCAGGTCCGAGCGGGACAGCCGCCAGGCGTCCCGAGCCCGGGAGGCAGCTGAGGCCTGCGGTGACGCCTCGACCGCGTGCTCGGGTGGGGAGCACCCGCGGACTCTGCGGCCAGAGAGGTCGCCAGCGAGAACGTGCGGCGCGTCGGCCGGCGCGAGTTCCTGGTGGGGGCGGGTCGGATCGCGGCCGGAGTGGCCGCGGTCGCCGTGGCCGGCGAGACGGGG
>DATCDE010000320.1 GCA_036510875.1 Actinomycetes bacterium | reverse complement strand
GAGCCACTCTCCGGCTGCGCCACCGTGGACGGCGACACCCCGGCGGCCCTGGCCAGGTCACGCTGGGCCAGCCGGGGCGAGGAACCGGCCCCGCGCCTCGCGCAGCAGCGCACCCACGTCGAGCGCCCCCGCAGGCCGGTGCCGTCCCTGACCCTCCATCCCCCACCGTGCCTGGTCCGC
This sequence comes from Actinomycetes bacterium, assembly GCA_036510875.1. Taxonomy (NCBI): domain Bacteria; kingdom Bacillati; phylum Actinomycetota; class Actinomycetes; species Actinomycetes bacterium. The sequence continues at coordinate 10,189 of DATCDE010000320.1, read as the reverse complement.
GCCCTGGTGCCCGTGTCAGTTTCCGAGCTGTGGACACTCCCGTCACGCGCCCGCGGGCATGCCTCAGGAAACCCGCTCGCCCCCAGCGCGGACGGCAGCACCGGGGGCGAGCGCCGTTTGGGAGACATGACTTCGACGAGGTCCGGAACAGCCGGGCCAATGGCGCGCGTTGCACCGGTTACCCACCCAGGAGGTCGCTGTGCTGTTCAGCCGCGCCAAGCGCGAGATGGTCCCCGCCGAGCGGGCCCTGCCCGGTCGGACCCACAGGTCGTACCCGGTCCCGGCCACCCACGCGGTGCTCGGCACCCCGCTGGAGGGTCCGTGGCGGCAGGGGCTCGAGGTGGCCCACGTGGCGCTCGGCTGCTTCTGGGGGGCCGAGCGGCTGTTCTGGCAACTGCCGGGCGTGTACTCGACCGCGGTGGGCTACCAGGGCGGGCACACCCCCCACCCCACCTACGAGGAGACCTGCACCGGACTGACCGGGCACGCCGAGGCGGTCCAGGTCGTGTTCGACCCCCAGCAGATCAGCTACGAGCAGCTGCTCAAGGTGTTCTGGGAGGGCCACGACCCGACCCAGGGCTACCGCCAGGGCAACGACCTGGGCACCCAGTACCGCAGCGCCGTCTTCACGACCGGCCCCGAGCAGCAGTGGGTGGCCGAGCTGACCCGGGACGCCTTCGCCCCGGTGCTCCGGCAGGCCGGCTATGGCCCGATCACCACCGACATCGAGCCGGCTGGGCCGTTCTACTACGCCGAGGACTACCACCAGCAGTACCTGTACAAGGTGCCGGGCGGCTACTGCGGCCTGGGCGGGACCGGCGCGTCCTGCCCGGTCGGGATCAGCGGGACAGGTACCCCAGCAGGTCCTGTCGGGTGAGCACCCCGACCGGCTTGCCGTCGTCCAGCACCAGCAGCGCGTCGGCGCTCTCCAGCGCCGCCACCGCGTGCTCGACCGGCTCGCCGGCGCCGACCACGGGCAGCGGCGCGCTCAGGTGCGTCTCCACCCGGTCGGCCAGGTGGGCCTGACCGGAGAACAGCGCGTCCAGCAGCTCCCGCTCGGACACCGACCCGACCACCTCCGCGGCCATCACCGGGGGCTCGGCCTGCACGACCGGCATCTGCGAGACGCCGTACTCGCGCAGGATCGCGATCGCCTCGGCCAGGGTCTCGTTCGGGTGGGTGTGCACGAGCGGGGGCAGTGAGCCGTCCTTGCCGCGCAGCACGTCGCCCACCGTGGTGGTGGTGTCCGCCTCGAGGAACCCGTACCGGGCCAGCCACTCGTCGTTGAACACCTTGGACAGGTAGCCGCGGCCGGAGTCCGGCAGCAGCACCACGACCACGTCGTCCGGCCCGAGCGTCTCGGCGACCTTCAGCGCCGCCACCACGGCCATCCCGCAGGACCCGCCGACGAGCAGGCCCTCCTCGCGGGCCAGCCGCCGGGTCATGCCGAACGACTCCCGGTCGGACACGGCGACGATCTCGTCCGGCACCGTGCGGTCGTACGCCGTCGGCCAGAAGTCCTCGCCCACGCCCTCGACCAGGTACGGCCGGCCGGTGCCACCGGAGTACACCGACCCCTCGGGGTCGGCCCCCACCACCCGCACCCGCCCCTCGGACACCTCCTTGAGGTAGCGCCCGGTGCCGCTGATCGTCCCCCCGGTGCCCACCCCGGCGACGAACATCGTCACCCGGCCGTCGGTGTCCTCCCAGATCTCCGGTCCGGTCGTCTCGTAGTGCGACTGCGCGTTGTTCGGGTTGGAGTACTGGTCCGGCTTCCAGGCGCCGGGGATCTCCCTGGCCAGCCGGTCGCTCACGCTGTAGTAGGAGTCCGGGTGCTCCGGGGGCACCGCGGTCGGGCACACCTCGACCCGCGCGCCGTAGGCGCGCAGCACGTTGATCTTGTCGTTGGACACCTTGTCCGGGACGACGAACACGCAATGGTAGCCACGCTGCTGGGCAACCAGGGCCAGCCCCACGCCGGTGTTCCCGGACGTCGGCTCGACGATGGTGCCGCCCGGCTTGAGCAGCCCCTCGCGCTCGGCGGCGTCGATCATCCGGACCGCGATCCGGTCCTTCACCGACCCGCCCGGGTTGAGGTACTCGACCTTGACCAGCACGGTAGCGGTCAGCCCCGCCGTGACGTGCCGCAGCCGGACCAGGGGGGTGTTGCCGATCAGGTCGACCATCGATTCGTAGACGCGCACGGACGGGAGCCTATCGGCGTGTCCTACCCTTCAAACGTGGGCGGGGCGAGGCAGGCACGACGGGCCGCCGTCGGTGGCGGCGGCTTCGCCGGGCTGCTCGGAACCACGGTCGGGGTGCTGTTCGCGCAGGCCAAGCTGGCCCGCTGGCGGGTGGGTGAGCCGCGCCAGGTGCCGTTCGCCGTCGACGGCATCGTCGGCCGTGGCCGCGGCGACCTGCTGCGGATGGTGATGCTCGGCGACTCCGGCGCCGCCGGACTCGGCGCCGACGACCCGTACCACACGGTCTCCATGGTGGTCGCGGCCGGGCTGTCGGCGGCCTCCGACCGGCCAGTGGCGCTGGTCGGCCTGGCCGTCGTGGGGGCCCGTACCTCTGACCTCGACGAGCAGGTCGACCGGGCGCTGCGCCGCACCCCACCTCCCGACCTCGCGGTGATCATCATCGGGGCGAACGACGTCACACACCTCGTCCCCCCGGCGACGTCGGTCGCGCGTCTCGAGGCCGTCGTGCGCCGGCTGGTCGACGTCGGCTGCGCGGTGGTCGTGGGCACCTGCCCGGACCTGGGCACCATCCGGCCGTTCCCCCAGCCGCTGCGCACGATCGGACGGCGCTGGAGCCTGACGCTGGCCGCCGCGCAGGCCACCGCCACCGAGGCTGCGGGCGGGCACGCCGTCCCGCTGGCCGAGCTGGTCGGGCCGGAGTTCGACGCGAACCCGGCCGAGTACTTCAGCGAGGACCGGTTCCACCCGTCGTCCCTGGGCTACCGCCGCCTCGGCGAGGCGCTGCTGCCCGCGGCCCTCGACGCCCTGCAGATCACCACGCTCACCCCCAAGGAGTAGCCATGCCCGAGGCCGTCATCGTCGCCACCGCCCGCTCCCCGATCGGCCGCGCCGGCAAGGGCTCGCTCAAGGACCTGCGACCCGACGACCTCGCGGCCACGGTCGTCCAGGCGGCGCTGGCCAAGGTGCCCGAGCTGGACCCGCGCACGGTCGACGACCTGATGCTCGGCTGCGGGCTGCCCGGCGGTGAGCAGGGGTACAACATGGGCCGGGTCGTCGCGGTGCTGCTCGGCCTGGACGGTGTCCCGGGGACGACGGTCACCCGGTACTGCGCGTCGTCCCTGCAGACCACCCGGATGGCGCTGCACGCGATCCGGTCCGGCGAGGGCGACGTGCTCATCAGCGCCGGCGTGGAGATGGTCAGCAGCTTCGCCAAGGGCAGCAGCGACGGCCTGCCCGACACCATGAACCCGCGCTTCGCCCCGGCCCAGCAGCGCACCGCCGATCGCGCCGCCGGCGGCGCCGGGACCTGGACCGACCCGTGGGCCGACGGCGCCCTGCCGGACGTCTACGTCGCCATGGGCCAGACCGCGGAGAACGTGGCCCAGCTGTATGGGGTCACCCGCGAGGAGCAGGACGTGTTCGGCGTCCGGTCGCAGAACCTGGCCGAGGAGGCCGTCGCCTCGGGGTTCTGGGCCCGCGAGATCACTCCGGTCATGGTGCCGGACGGCACGGTCGTGTCGCAGGACGACGGGCCGCGGCCGGGCGTGACCCTGGCGGCGGTGTCCCAGCTCAAGCCGGTGTTCCGGCCGGACGGGACGATCACCGCGGGCAACTGCTGCCCGCTCAACGACGGTGCCGCCGCGGTGATCATCATGTCCGACACGCGGGCCCGCGAGCTGGGCGTCACCCCGCTGGCCCGGATCGTCTCCACCGGCGTCACCGGGCTGTCCCCCGAGATCATGGGCATGGGCCCGGTCGAGGCCTCCCGGCAGGCGCTGGCCCGCGCCGGGATGACCATCGACGACGTCGACCTGGTCGAGATCAACGAGGCGTTCGCCGCGCAGGTGCTGCCGTCAGCGCGCGAGCTCGGCGTGCCCATGGAGAAGCTGAACGTGCACGGCGGCGCGATCGCGGTCGGCCACCCGTTCGGCATGACCGGCGCCCGGATCGCCGGCACCCTGCTCAACGGGCTGGACTGGCAGGACAAGGAGATCGGCCTGGAGACCATGTGCGTGGGCGGCGGCCAGGGCATGGCCCTGGTCCTACAACGCCTGTCGTAGCTCCCGGGCGGACGACTCCAGCTCGGCCAGCAGCTCACCCAACGGACGGCACCGGCCCGGCGCCCACACCGGGGTGGCCGGGTCCAGCCCCTCGGCCGCGCGGACCAGGTCGTGGCCCGTGACGGCCACCTGGTCGCCGACCGCGAAGTCGTGCAGCCGGGGCACTCGGCGCCAGGCGGGCGGCCGCGGGTCGGCCCGCTGCTCCACCCCCTGGTCGGCCGCGGCGAGGGCCTGGGCCAGCGCGTGCGCGGCGTCCGCCCGGGAGGGGTGCGGGGGCAGCGGCCGGGCCAGCCGGGTGTCCGACAGGGACCGCAGCCGGTCGGCCAGCCGGTCCACCGCGATCAGCAGGTCGGTCACCAGCGCGAGGCTAGACCAGAGCCGAAGGACCTTGTGCGCCAGCGTAGGGTTGCGGCACGGTGGGGGGCAGACGACCCCTCATCGGCCCGAGGAGGCTCCGATGACCTTGCACCACTCCGAAGAGACGCATACCCAGCTGCTCGCCCGGGTGCCTGAGGCAACCGGCCGCGAGCTCAAGGAGTGGTACCGGCTCATCGAGGACGGACCGTCCTTCACTCGGTTCGACGAGCGGGTCCGTTGGCTGCAGGATGAGTACGGGGTCGCGCACGGCGTGGCCACGGCTATCGTGCACGAGTACGACAAGGAACGCGCCGCCCGACGCACGGTGTAACCGGCGTCGAGCGGCGCGCGCCGCTCGCTCCTAGTTGCGGCCCTGCAGGATCGCCAGCAGCCGCAGCAGCTCCAGGTACAGCCAGACCAGGCTGACCACCAGGCCGAAGCCGGCCCGCCAGGACTCCTTCTCCGGCAGCCCGGCCGCAACGCCCTTCTCGATCGCGTCGAAGTCCAGCACCAGGGTGAACGCGGCCAGCGCCACGCCCGCGGCGCACAGCAGGATGCCGATGCCCCCGACGCCGTAGAAGCCCCAGCCGCCGCCGACCCCGAAGAACGCCGAGAACAGGCTGACGACCGCGATCCCCAGGTAGGAGAACATCGCGATCGTCATCATCTTGGTGAACCGGGGGGTGGCCCGCAGCCGGCCGCTCTTGTACAGCACGAGCATCACGGCGAAGGCCGTGAACGTGCCGATGACCGCCTGCAGCACGATGCCGTTGTAGGCGGCGTTGTACCACTGGCTGATCCCGCCGAGGAAGAAGCCCTCGGCCACCGAGTAGGCCATGATCAGCGCCGGGTTCGTCGTCCGCTTGAACGAGACGACCATCCCGATCCCGAACGCCACGATCAGGCTGCCCCACATCAGGGCCGGTGCCGTGGCGACGAGGTTCCAGCCGACGACCGCGGCCAGGACCAGCAGCGCGAACAGCGCGCCGGTCTTGACGACGACGTCGTCGATGCTCATCGTGCGGCCGGTAGTGACCGGCCGGTCGTACATCTCCTGCAACGTGGCCGCATCCACGCTCGCGGTGTACGCGGTCCCGTCCCGCCCGAACTCGCGGTTGAGAACCGGGTTCCTGCTCTCCATGGGCCCTCCAAAGGCTCGTGGTCGGTCATCCACGGTAACCCGTCAGCGTCCCTGGGCGTCGGGTGAAGGGTGCCCGGGACGGGACTCGAACCCGCATGCCCTCTCGGGCGGATCCTTTTAAGGGACCTGTGTCGGCCAGTTGCACCACCCGGGCGTGCAGGCAGCGTACGACCTACAGGTACACCTGCCGGGCGAACACGGCGTGCGCGCCGGCCACCCGGTCGAGGAACAGCAGCCCGTCCAGGTGGTCCAGCTCGTGCTGCAGGGCGCGGGCCTCGAACGCGTCGGTGGTGACCTCGACCGGCTCGCCGGTGAGCGGCAGCAGGCCTGCGACGGTCACCCGGGTGGCCCGCTTCACGTCCCCGGTGAGGTCGGGTACCGACAGGCAGCCCTCGCGGCCCTTCTCGTTGCGCGACGCGGCGACCAGCCGCGGGTTGACCAGCACGAACGCGCCGTGCGTCGTGTGCGTCTTGGGGTGCGCCGACACGTCGAGGGAGAACACCCGCGCGCTCACCCCCAGCTGGTTCGCGGCCAGTCCGACGCAGCCGGGCGAGACCCGCTGGGTGGCCAGCAGGTCGGCCGCGAGCTGGACGACGTCCGGGTCGGTGGGGTCCACCTCGAGGCAGCGGGCGGCCAGCACCGGGTAGGGGGCGTGCACCACCGGTCGGACCCGCCCATCCGGCAGCTCGGGCAGCAGCGGGCTCACAGGACGTCGGGCTCCAGCGGGTGCAGGGTGGCCTCCACACCGAGCCCGCGGGCCACGTCGGCCAGCTGGGACTGCAGCGCGGCCACGTCCACCTCGACCGGCAGCTCCACCTCGGCGGTCATCACGTACAGGTCCCCGACCAGCCTCGTGGTCAGGTCGGTGACGTTCCCGCCGAGCGAGGCGAGCAGCCGGGTGACGGTGGAGACGATCCCCGGCCGGTCGCCACCGTGCACCGACAGCACGTAGCCCTGCCCGGACGGCGCCGGCTCCGGCTCGTCCGACAGCACCCGCACCGAGACGACGAGGTCGGCGAGCAGCGGGGCGAGCAGGCCCTCGACGGCGTCCGGCGCGGCGTCGGCGCGGACCACCAGGGTCATCGCGAAGTGCCCGCGCAGCCGGGTCATCGAGGAGTCCTCGAGGTTGCCGCCGAGGCCGGCCAGCGCCCCGGTGACGTCCGCGATGATCCCGGGTCGGTCGTGGCCGAGGACGGTGACCGCGAGCAGCGCCATGCTCGCCGACCTTACGCGCTGCGCTCGGCGGCCCCGCCGGCCGCCTCGTGGAACTGCTTGGTCGGCTCGCGCATCGACCACAGGCCGACCACCTCGCGGCGGAACAGCAGCGCCTGCGTCCAGTCGAGCACCACCTGGGCCTTGCGGGAGAACGTCGGCATCCGGCTCATGTGGTAGGTCCGGTGCATGAACCAGGCCGGGAACCCCTTGAGCTTGACCCCGTAGACCTGGGCCACCCCCTGGTACAGCCCGAGCGAGGCCACCGACCCCGCGTACGCGTGCCGGTAGTCCGTGGTCGGCTCGCCGCGCAGCACGGCGGCCAGGTTGTCGCCCAGCTGTCTCGCCTGCCGGACGGCGTGCTGGGCGGACGGCGAGCAGAACGCCCCGGGGCTGGTCAGGTCGGGGACTGCGGCGCAGTCGCCCGCGCTCCACGCCTCGTCGTGGCCTTCGATGCGCAGGTCGGCCCGGGTGCGGACCCGGCCGCGGTCGTCCAGCGGGAACCCGGTGGCCGCCACGACCGGGTCGGGCTTCACCCCGGCCGTCCACACCAGCACCTCGGCGTCCAGCTCGGTGCCGTCGGACAGCACGACGTGGCCGCTGACGCACGACTCCAGCCGGGTGTGCAGGTGGGCCTCGATGCCGCGGGCCTGCAGCTGGTCGAGGGTGTACCGGGCCATGTCCGGGCCTACCTCGGGCATGATCCGGTCGGCCGCCTCGACGAGCACCCAGCGCAGGTCGCTCGGCATGATCCGCCGGTAGTACCGGGTGGCGTAGCGGGCCATGTCCTCCAGCTCGGCCAGCGCCTCGATGCCCGCGTAGCCGCCGCCCACGACGACGAAGGTGAGGGTGCGCCGGCGCACCGCCTCGTCGGCCGTCGACTCGGCGATGTCCAGCGACTCGATGACCCGGTTGCGCAGCGCGATGGCCTCCTCGACGGTCTTGAAGCCGGTGCCGTGCTCGGCCAGGCCGGGGATCGGCAGGGTGCGCGAGACCGACCCGGCGGCCAGCACGATGTGGTCGTAGCCGAGCTCGTAGGCCGGCCCCTCGAGCGGCTCGATCGTGGCCACCCGGCGCTGCGGGTCGACCGCGCTCACCGACCCGGTGACCACCTCGGCCCGGGTCAGCACCCGGCGCAGTGGCACCACCACGTGCCGCGGCTGGATCGACCCGGCCGCCGCCTCGGGCAGGAACGGCTGGTAGGTCATGTACGACCGCGGATCGACCACGGTGACCCGGGCCTCCCCGGCGCGCAGCCGCCGCTGCAGCCGCAACGCCGTGTACATGCCCACGTAGCCGCCGCCCACGATCAGGATGTGCGGAACACCGCTCGTCGCCATGCCGCCTAGCCTGTCAGCCGCCCGGCCAGCCCGCACCCGGCGGCCCCTCGCCGCGAGCGCAGTCCCGTGGCACAGTGACCAAAACCACGTCTCGGGTCTTGAGGGAGCACACATGGGCGAGAAGATCACGTTCGCGAGCAACGGGGGCACCTGCGAGGCCTATCTCGCCGTGCCGGCGTCCGGCTCCGGGCCGGGTGTCATCGTCATCCAGGAGTGGTGGGGCCTGGTCGGGCACATCACCAACCTGGCCGACCGGTTCGCGGCGGCCGGGTACGTCGCGCTGGCGCCCGACCTGTACCACGGCACGGCCACGACCGAGCCGGACGAGGCCGGCAAGCTGATGATGGGCATGGCCATGGACCAGGCCGCCAAGGACATCGCCGGTGCCGCGGCTGCGCTCGTCGCCCGTGACGACGTGACCGGCTCCGGGGTCGGCACTGTCGGCTTCTGCATGGGCGGCTCGCTGGCGCTGTGGAGCGCCACCCTGTCCCCGGCCATCGTGGCCGCGGTCGGCTTCTACCCGGCGATCCCGTGGGAGCGGATGAGCCCGGACTGGCCGTCCTACGAGGGCAAGTCGGCCATGATTCACTGCTCGGAGGGCGACGGCACCTCGGCGGCGGACGGCATCCAGCAGGCCTGGCGCGCGATCGAGAGCGCCGGCGGCGACGTCGAGGTCTTCGACTACCCGGGCACCGAGCACGCGTTCTTCAACGACGACCGCCCCGAGGTGTACGCGCCGGAGGCGTCCGCGCAGGCCTGGGAGCGCACGCTCGAGCTGTTCGGCCGCCGCCTCGGCGGGTGAGCCAGACACTCGCAACCGGGTCGGAGCAGCGGCTGGCCGCGCTGGCCGACCGGATCACGGCGTGCCGGGCCTGCCCCCGGCTGGTCGAGTGGCGCGAGGAGGTGGCCCGGGTCCGCCGGCGTTCCTTCGCCGACCAGACCTACTGGGGGCGGCCCATCCCCGGCTTCGGCGACCCAGAGCCGCGGGTGCTCGTGGTCGGGCTGGCCCCGGCCGCGCACGGCGGCAACCGCACCGGACGGGTGTTCACCGGCGACCGCTCGGGCGACTGGCTGTTCGGATCGCTCTACCGGGTGGGGCTGGCCAACCAGCCGACGTCAACGAGCGTGGACGACGGGCTGCGGCTGGACGGCGTCCGGGTGCTGGCGGCGGTCCGCTGCGCTCCTCCGGCGAACAAGCCGACCCCGGCCGAGCGGGACGCCTGCGCGCACTGGTTCGACGACGAGCTGGCGATCATCCGCCCGTCGCTGCGGGTGGTGGTCGCGCTGGGCGGCTTCGCCTGGGACGCCGCACTCGCGGCGCTGGCCCGCGGTCGCATCGGCTCGGTGCCGGTGCCCCGGCCGAAGTTCGGCCACGGCGCCGAGACCACGGTGGGCGATCTCACCGTGCTGGGCTGCTACCACCCGAGCCAGCAGAACACCTTCACCGGCCGGCTCACCGAGCCCATGATCGACGCCGTACTCACCCGGGCCCGCGAGCTGGGCGGCCAACCGTAGCCACCCGGCCGGCAGGTCCGAGGGAACGCGCTCGCCCGGAGTGCAGCACTGCCACACTCCGGGCGAGCACCGTTTCCGGGACGCCGCCACGAGAGAGTCAGGCCGGGGACGTCGACTGCGGGAAGTGCTCCACCACGGTGTCCGGGCCGGGGAAGAACAACCCCTCGTGCCCGTCCTCCCACTTGACCAGGTAGGGCGGCGCTCCGTTCTCGCCGTGCACCTCGATGATCTGGCCGTCTCGTGGGTTCTCGCCGACGTGGCGGCTCTTCACCAGGAGTCGGTCGCCCACCTCTGCGCGCATGGTTGCCCCTCCTTGGACTCGCTCGGGTACGCACTGTGCCCTCACCAGCATCGTTGCTC
>DATCDE010000319.1 GCA_036510875.1 Actinomycetes bacterium | reverse complement strand
GCAGCCCGCCACTTCAGGTCGGCGTCGCGGGCAGCGATGTGAGACTTGGGAAGCTCCCAAAGGACGCCCAGCTCGAAGCTCTCCCTGACCCGTGACCGTTCGCATCCGGCGCTGTCGCACCCGCACCCCGCCGGGTGGACGCGCACCGGTCTGGTCTGGCACTCGGCGTAGCGGAGCGCGATGTACACCGTCTGCGGTCCCTTGCCGGGCATCTTGCCCTGTGGCGGGCACGGCCAAGGGGCTCCGCAAGGCTCCGGATCGGTCGCCCCCGTCCCGAGATCGAGATGGGTCGGTTCGCCCACGAGAACTTCTTCGCCCTGCGGGGTGGCCGCATAGCCAGGACAAACGGTGACCTGCCGCGGCGGATCGTCCTTTCCCGGTGCGACGACAGCCAGGCCACAAGCCACGCCCCACCCATGCAGCAGCCGGGTGTGCAGCCGCCGCTTCTCGCGGACCCAATCCTGCTCGGCCCGCATGTCGTCGGCAGTGATCAGCTGGCGGGGAAAGTAGCGGACGCGCTCCAGCGTGGCGCTGCACTGGGCACAGGTTCCGGTGGCTGTCACGGTGACTCCTTCAGGTGTGAACTGGCGACGACAGACGACCGGCCTCGGCGGTCCACCTAGGCCTCCGCCACGGCGATGATGAAGGTGAAGGTGCCGCCCTCTGTGCCGTCCCCCGAGGGCAGGCCGATCGGCTCCCCGTCCAACCGCCGGTCGTCGGCGCCGGTGATGGCTGGGTGTTCCCGGCTCGCATCACCGAGAAGGGCGACGTGGTAGGTACCGGGCCCGAGCGTGCTGTCGGCCGCCGGGTCGAAGGGCTTGGAACGCCAAACGACGACGCGTTCGCTCTCCCACGTCAGGGAACCCGGGATGGCTTCCTCCCGGCCGTCGATGTTCGTCCGGGTGACCAGGAGGTCGGCCTGCTGAACCTCGACGTCCGAAAATGTCAAGACCGTCTCACGCCGGACGTCGCTGGTGAACCCCACGCGGAATCCGCTGGGCCCGAACGCGTTCGACGTGCGGACGGGGACTGCTGGGTCGACCAGCTTCGCGCCGTCGCCGTTGGCCTCCAGGATCTGTACGACCTCGACGCGCAGCGGGCCGCCGACGGACTGGGTGACCTCGAGCGTGAAGGTAAAACTGCCGCCCTCACTGCCATCCCCAGAGGGGAGAGCGGTCGGTTCGCCGTCCAGCCGCTGGCCGTTCGGGTGGGCCACGGCCTGCCGGGTGTCGTCCAGATCGCCGTTGATGAGCACGTCGTACGTCCCAGCAGGCAGGGCCGACGGCTCTTCGATCCGCCATGTCACAGAGTTGGACGACAGCCACTCCAATGTGCCGCCAACTGGGTCGTAGTTGCCGTCGCCGAATCGGCGCGAGACGAGCAGGCTCGCCCTGTCGGAGGCCACCGCTCGGTACGTCGTCACCGTTTCCCGGTTGGGGTCCTCGATGAACCACAGTTGGAAGCCCCATGGCTCGAACATGGTCTGGGTCAGTAGCGGTTCCGCCGGATTCTGCATGGTGGTGTCGTCGCCGGTCTCCGCACGGACCTGGACCCGCGCCACCTGCAGCCGCGCCGGAGCCACCTCGGTCACAATGATCTTGAAGGTAAAGTCGCCGCCCTCGGACCCCTCGCCGGACGGCAGCCCAAGCGGCTCGCCGTCGAGGCGGTGGCCAGCCGGATCGGCGACCGGCGGCCGGTTCCTGTCGTCGTCGCCGAAGACGGTGACGTCGTAGGTCCCGGGCGGCATTGTGCCTGGGTCGTCGATGCGCCAGACGACCGCCTCCGCCGACTCCCAGGACAGCCGGCCCGGGACGGCGACCTGGCCGCCCTCGCCGCCGGGCCCGAGGACGAGCAGGCTGGCTGCTCCCTGCGGGACATCGGCGAAGACCGTCACGGTGCCCTGGTCGACCGCCTGGTCGAAGGTCAGTCGGAAGCCCGTCGGCTCGGCGGTGAACCCGATCGTGATCGGGTCGGCGGGGGATGTGAGACTCCCGCCCACAGCCGTACCTGTGACGAGGTCCACCGCCGCGATCCGCAGGGTATCTGTGGGCCGGTCGCAGCACTCCGCGACCTTGGTCATCAAGCAAGTGATCAACTCGAGGAGGACGGGCTGGCTGTAGACCCGAGTACGGACGGCGCACTCGGCCATGTCGCCGAGGTGCTGGCCCTCCAGGATGACGACGGTGGCCAGCGCGACGCAGTCCTCGGTCGGCGGCTCGGGGCAGTCGTTCGGAACGAGCTCGCACAACAGACGCATCGGGTCGACCGGGGCGCGCTGGTGACCGGGCTTTATGGCCGCGGCCAGCCGGTCGCAGAGGTCGGAAGCTGGTCTGTCGGTCGCCCCGGCACTGAGGTGAAACGAGAAGCTCTCCACGATGGTCCCCGCCTCGCAGCGTTCCTGCCCGTGGCAGGACGAGACGGCTGCGGCCGCGTAGTCCGTCAGACACTCGCGATAACACAGCCACAGGGTTGCCACCCCCGTCGCGGCCGGGTCGAGTCCCGGTTCGTGACAGGCGGGCGTCGGGGCGAATGGGTCGACGGTGAAGGTGCCCGGCACAACGATCTCGCGACCCAGCGGGTCGAGCGCCACGCCTCCGGTGACCTGAAGCTTGTCGTCGACGACGCTGACGGTCAAACCGCACAGGACACCGGCACCGAGCGTCAGCCGGTTGAGCAACCAGCGCTTCTGTTTGCCGTAGTCCTGCTCCAGCTGCAAGTGGCCGACATCGAGGAGCTTGCCGTAGTAGTAGTTGTTGCGAGCGGGTTCGGTGAGCACCGTGCCCTCCTCCTTCGTATGTTGGCCCGTTCAGCCCGCGCCGCTGTACGGCGTGGGGATGGTGGACTGGCCGACGGTCAAACTGTCGACCGTGGTGGATCCGGGCTGTTCACCTTCAAGAAGCAGGGACGGCTCAGTGAGCGACGTGCCGACACTCGGCCGTTGGCCGTCCGTGACGAATGCGTCGATGCCGACCGTGGCCTGCTCGCCGACGGTGAGCGTTTCGCGGACGATCTCGACGCAGAACTCGGTGTGCGCCGGTCGTTCCCGCTCGATAACGGCGGTGATTGCATCGACGACGCCGGGCATGCACGCCGTCGCCTGGTTGACGCCGATTCGAAACCGATGCGCGGTGTCGTCGTACAGCACGGTGCCCCACAGCGCGGCGGGCAGCGGAGCGGCCTCGCCGACCGTGACCGAGCCGATCTCCGGTTCGCAGCTGGGGGCACCCAGGTCCAGGCCCGCCGGGTCCGACAGCACCAGCCCGTCTGGCGCGATGGCCAGCAGCCCCGTCTCCCAGCCGAGTCGCGACCCGAGTTCCGCGCCGAGCAGCCAGATGTGCCGGTGTCGGAAATCCTCGTCGATGGAGATCTCCGCGCCGGTCACGAGGCGCACGAGTTCGCGCAGCGACCCAGGCGTCCCCCTGCGCTCGTGCAGGTCCAACGCCCGGGGGACAAGCTCGCGCCAGGCGTCAACGTCGAGCGAGCCGGGGAGGTCGAACGCCATCCAGCCGGCCAGCCAGCCGAGGGCGTCCGCGGCGGTCTCGTCCGGGTTGATCGTGCTCGCGATCCCGTCGATCTCGCGTTCGAGGTGGTCGAGTGCGGCGGCGGCGTGGCCGAGCAGGCGAGCCAGGAAGGTCGCCTCGTCGGTGTGACGGTAGATCCGGGGCAAATGCTCTTCGGGGCCGTCGGACTCGGTGTGCGCGCCAACCTGCCGGATCGTTGGGCTCTCGCCAGTCGGTGACGGGAGCGCCCGCAGCCGCAGGTGCAGGTAGCGGTGGCCGGCGGACCCACCAAGCAGGTCCAGGCGCACGTCCGGCGACGGCGAGATCCGCCAGTCGGCCGTCTGTGGTGCGACGTCGGGCAGGTCCAGCTGGGCGGCGGCGAGCTCGACAGCCGCTCCGGCCGGTACCACGGCGTCGACAAAGGCGCGGAACCAGGTGAGCCGCACGCCCGCGTCAAGCGGGCCGGTGACGACGATGCCCTGGTCGACCATCCGACGTTCGGCGAGGGCGACCTTGATCATTGCGCCGCGGTCGACCTTGACCAAAAGACGTCCGTCGCCGGTCCAGGCGAGCCCGGACACCGGTCCGCGGAAGCCGTCGAGAAGGCCGAGCTCAGTCCCGCCGGCCAAGTTCACCAGGACGACAGCCCCGGTGGCAGTGTCCGCATACGCGAGCACCGCCGGCGATAGCGCGAAGGCCCCGACGGTCCGCCCGGCTGCCAGCTCCAACGGCGTGAGCCAGCTGCCGTCTTCCGCCAGCCGCACCAGGCGAGTCGCGTCCCCGACATTGAGCCAGGTGACCCCGCTCTCGTCCGTGGCCAGGAAGCGCAGCGCGATCGGCCCTGGCAGGTTCGCCGCTAGGGCACTGGCGGCTGCGGCGCCGAATGTCAGGTCCGGGTCGAGCCGCGCCCCGGTGAACCGGCTGACCCTGCCCGCAGCCGCGTCGAGCACCATCAGCGCGCCGTCCGCAGCCATCTGCACCCCGCCCGGCTCGACAAACCCGGTGAGCGCCGTGACCACCTGTAACCGCGACCTGGAGACACCCAGCACGGCGCCGGCGCCGGCGTCCGCCACCCAGATCAGCTCGGGCCCGATCGCGACCCCGCAGGGTTGGACGAATGTGCCGGAGCCGCGACCGGGAAGCACCCACGTCTCGCCGCACGCGGCGTCCTCAACGACGAGCCGCTGCCCGTCCGTGTCCGTGACAGCGATGAGTCCACCGGCCGCCGAGGCGACGCCCGAGGGCTCGGCGGCGAACGGGCCGGGCAGGTCGACTGGGACGGCGAGCCCAGGCAGGCGCACCAACGTCAGCTTTCCGTCGCTGTCCGGCGTGAGCCCGCTGAGCTCGCAGCCGGCCCAGCTCCGCCGATCGCGGAGCAGGGCATGGTGCGTCGGGGGATGCACGGCTACTCCACGTAGAGGTTGTAGTGGAGTGTTCCGCCTCCGCTGGTGGGCACCAGCTTCAGCGTGTGCTCGCGCGGTCCGAGATCGGAAGTGATCTGCAGCAGGTCGATTTCGCCGGTGCCCGCGACGACCAGGGGATGCGTTTGGGAGCCGTCGCCGAGGCGGGTCCAGTCGTCAGTCGACCGCGCTTGAACCTGGGTGCGCACCTGGTCGGTGATGTCGACATTGTCGAGCTCAATGCGTAGCTCCCTGAAGAACGCGTATGGCGCGCCGGCGCGCACCGGGCTGAGGGGGTCCGTGCCGGCGCCTGCCGACGCCACATCGAGCGAGTGGCGGTGAGTCACCGGTCCAAGCGCATTGTTGATGGTCAGTCCCTGCAGGGTGTGCTGGTGACTACCGGCGACCATGATCGCGCTCTGATCGGTGTTCCTGCGCCCGACGACCTGGTCGTCGTTCACGTCAAGACCACCCGTGGATTCCCCGCCGTCCACGAGGTAGTCATGGGTGTGGTCGCCGGCCGCGGACACCTGAGCCCCTGAGGCGGCGTGGTTGTGCGTGTAATCGTGCTGATCGTCGCCGGTGCTGCCTGTCGACCGGTGTGTGTGCCAGCCCACCTCGGTATAGGCGGACGAGGAGAATCGCGACGCGCGCAGATAGAGTGAGACGGCATCGGGGTAACCCCCGCGTACATGGAAGTACAGCGTCTTCGAGTCGGTCGCGGTGATGCCCTTTTCGCCTTCCAGGCTGATCCCGCGCACCTTGGGCGGTTTGCTCGTCGAGGCGTACTTGCGGATTGCGGTATGCACCCGCTTCACGGCGCATTGTTTGTCCAGCTCGACCTGGGCGAGGGGCACCCGGCCGGACTCCTGCGTTGGCCAGGCGCTCTGCACCGACATCGTCGGGGTGGACAGGATGCGGCTGGGCGCGCTGTCCCTGCTGCACTCGACGCCGCTGGGTGCACCCCTCTCCTCGCGGAATTCGATCACCAGATAATTGCCGTAGACCACCCCGTCGCTGCTGCTGGGGATGCCCGAGACAGGCAGCTCGACCTGGGTGGGCACGATCAGTTCGCGGCCCAACCCGTCGATGGCCAGCCCGGGCGAGACCAGCACCGCGTGCTTGTTGGTCGGAGAGGGCGTGACCTCCAGACCCTTGGCGATGCCAGGGTTGAACAACGTGCGGTTGAGCCAGTGCCGGACCCCCATGTGGTAGCTCTGCTCGGCCCGAAGGTCAGCGGCCACGATGCGCTGCCCGTTGCGGTAATTGAGCCTTTCGACAGCGGGATCGAGGCTCACATCATCGACAGACATCGGCGGTCCTCCGGTCGGGAACCCGCACGGCTCGGCCGGCCGCGACGGTGAATTGATGTTTGCCCGGCGCGGGCAGGCATTGCGGGCACAACGGGAGGTTGGCGCAGCCAGGCTCGTCGCCTGCGAAGGCGAGGCCGAAGTCGGTCACGGCGGACACCTCCGGCAGGGACGTCAGCAAGGTCATGACATCAACGAGGTACACCGGGCGCCCGATCGGGTAGCCCCGGCCGTCCCGTCCGCCGTGCAGCGGGTGCAGGTATGCGTCGACCGCCAGCTCGGCGGCCTCGACGAGGACGCCGGCGTCCGCGTCCTCGGTCGCGACCAGCGTGCCCGAGACGGAGATCTCGTCGTAGCAGGCCGCCATGACCTTGACTTGCGTCGTCACAAGACGGCGCCGCTCGAGGTACCTGAGGACGGACCCGAGGACGCCGGCGGTGGGCGTCGGCGTCGGTCCGGTGGCGTCCGGGACGACCACGACGGTGACCAGCCCGGCCGCAGGCACGCACGGCAGCAGGTCGTCGTATGCGGCCACCGCGCGCGCCCGAGCGACACCTGCCGCCGGGGTGGTGAGGGCGAGGCGCTCGAAGTCGGCGAGGGTGACGGCCTTGTCCGCCGCCTGGATCCGATCGATCACCCGGGCGGTGGCGTCGTCGACCGACTCGGCGACCCGACCGCCGAAACCGCCGAGGACGTGCTGGACGCGGAGGTCGGCCAGCTGGGCCGCCGGCCCGGGGATGAGTGCGACATTGCGCGGGGTCAGCGGGACGGACGTGAGTGACCCGGCCGGGACGTTGCCGCCCGGTCCGGAACCGACCTGGTAGCCCACGCTCAACCGCGCCCCTGCCCGCGGCACGCGTCCGCGCAGCCCGTTCCCGAAGGTGACCCGACCCACTGCCGGTTCGACCAGAGCGTCCGCATCGTGTGGCCCGGAGTCGAGCCAGTCGTGGACTTCGCGCCAGCTGCCGACCCCGACGACGGGGTGGGTGAAGGTAACGGACACCGAACCGGCGACGATGGGGACCTGTCCAAGGTCGAACCGCTCGTGGGCGTGGCCCTCGCTTAGTCCGCCGTCCTCGGGCGGGTCAACCCGCACGGCATGCGCGGCGGGAACTGCGTTGAGCAGCACCGTCCGCGGTGCCGGGGGGGTGCCGTAGCGGCCGCGGTCGAGCCGGGCCCGGATGTAGTGATGCGGTCCAGGGCCACCCGGAGCATGGTCGGCGGGCACCCTGAACGTCACCCAGCCGGACAGGGTGAGCGCGCGGGTGCTGTCCTGGACACGCGGCAGCGTTGCCCAGGACCCGTCGGCTCGATGGTGCTCCCACACCAGCGACACGTCCTGGTGGTCGCGCAGCGATGGCCCACGGCCGGCGCCGGCGGGGCAACAGCGGAGGTCGTCCCGAGTGGCCGCCGCCCACTCGGCGATGACCGCCGCCCAGGTCGCAGCGTCCGCCGCCGGATCCGGCCCGAGCACGGCGAGGCGCACCCGCGTTCCCGGCGGTCCCAGCGGCTGGTCGAAACCCAAATACAGCGCATCGCCGGGCTCAGGGTCCGGGCCGAGCTGGAGCACCTGCACCAGGCTCGCCGGCGAGAGGACCACTGCGCGCGTCGTCTCGAACGTCGCATGGCCGGGGTCCGGTCCGAGCTGCAACCCCGTGGGCAGCATCGGGGCGGGTGCTGCACCGCTCCAGCCGAATGTCACGACTGTCCACGCCACCGTCGCCGGCCGGGGCTCGCTACGCACCAGTCGCAGGAACGCCCGGATCTCCGCCTCGGGCAGGCGGTCCAGTCGGAACAGGTCCTGCTCGACCAGCCAGGACAACAGCTCGACGAGGGTGATCCCCGGGTCGCTCGCGTTGTGATCGGTCCACGGCGGGGCCAGTCGAGGGATCCGGGCCCGGCTGTCGGTGAGGAGTTCGTCGAAGGTGCGGCCATCAAGCGACGGTTTGGAGATCGGCATCAGCGCTCACCACCGAGCGACAGGGTCAGCTGGTGGTCGCCCGAGCTGACGAGCGCGTCGGCCGGCAGCCGTACGACGTCGCCTGCCTCGGCGCCGTCAAGGCTGAGCCGAATCCACACGATGTGGTCGACCCCAGTCACCTGATCGACCAAGGACGCGATTGCCGACAGGTACACCGGCTCGCCGAATCCCCAGCCGGCGCCCTTGGCACCGGTCAGCGGATGGAGGTAGGCCGCGAGCTGTCCGCGCAACCGTTCGTCCACCGCGGCGGGATCGACGTCCGGCGACGTGGCAATGGACGCCCGGACGGTGAGCTTGCCGTATTTGGGCGAGACCAGGTGTAGGCCGCCGGCCAGCCCCGCGGGTATCCGGGCCGCCAGCCAGGCGCGCACCCGCGACAGCAGTTCGACCGACGGCGCCGGCCGTGCGTCCAGGCTCCACGGAGCGATGGTCACAGTGACCTGTCCGCGCGTGACCTGCCCGCTGCTGCCGGTCACCGGCAGGCAGCGAGCGCGAGCGACCTCTGGCGTTGCCTCGTAGGCCAACCACTCAAAGTCCTCCCGGCTGACGGCACGGTCACGGTGCCGCAACCGCTGGGGTGAGCGGTGCACGGTCATCTGGAAGCTCTCGGTGGCCGTTCCTCCCTGCGCAGCAACGGGATTCGTGACGCCCTGCAGACCGGCGATCCCCGTGCGCAGCTCAGTGATCGTGCTCGCTGGCACGTTCGCGGCGACGCCACCACCGACGGCGTACGACGCACGCACTACGCACCCGGCCGACGGAATCCGGCCATGCACCCCGTCACCGAACCGCACGTACCCCACAGACCGTTCGATCAGGTAGTGGCGGTCGGCCGGGGCCGAGCCGAACAGATGGTCGTGCTGGAGCCAGCGCACCCATACGCCGCGGACCTGGCCCGTTGCCGGGTCGGTGTCGTAGCGGAGGTCGGCCTCAGTCAGGCCGACCACAGCGTCCCGCCAGCCATCGCCGCGACCGACCCACTCGCGCACCTCGATCCGCTCGCCGGCAAGGACCGGCGTCTTTCCCGGCGCGAACACCAGCACCTGGTCCGGCTCACCGCTGCTCGACCCAAGCCGATCGTCCTGGGTGCTCTCGCCCTGCCGGCCCCATACCGTGTTCGCGAGGAGGGAGTCGATAGCGCGACTCGGCCGCTCGAGACCCTCCTTTACCCGGGCCCGATACCAGTAGGCCGCCCCCCCGAGCCCGGGTCGCGCGACGGCATCCGCCGCGCCCACGAACTGGATCATGCCGCTGGTGCGCAGACCGGATGACTCGTCCAGCACGGCAAGCTGGAGCCAGCCGCGGTCGGAGAGGTACTCCCATGCGAACGGCGAGGGCCCCGCGTCGTCCTCGCCCGGTGACGAGACCGCGGTGAACAGGCTGACAAGGCCCGATGGCAGCGGCTCGGTGAACCCCAGATGTAGAGCGGGGGCCCGGTCCTCGACCGGCTCGAACGGGTGGAAGGTCCGCCTCGGCCACTTGCAGTCCAGCGTGTGGTTGGCGAAGGCGAGGTCGTTCTCCGTGACGCAGTGCTCGGGCACCTGCGACTCGGTCAGGTACGTGTAGCCCAGGGTCAGGTGCGCGATGGCGGGCGGCGCGAGGGTGCTCGGGCCGGCGACAACTTTGTACCCCGCGCCGTCCGGCACCACCGACACCTGCTCGGGGTGCCCGTAGTCGCCCGACACGATGCGGGCGCGCACCCACGCCGACTTGGTGCCCTCGACGGTGGCCTCCTGCCAACCGCGGGGCGCGATGAAGCTGATCACCCCGTCGACAGTCAGGGCCTTCGTCGTGTCGGAGAACTCATCCGGTGCGTCGAACTGCAACCAGGTGGTGCCATCGAAGTACTCCCAGGCCAGCGTCGGCGGGCTGGTCGCCGCCGGGTGACCGGGTGGTCGCCTGACCCCGATCGACACCCGGGCGCCGGGCCGGGCGAACACGTCCTTGGCCGCCAGGCTGAATGTGCCATAGAGGGCGGGGACCGGGCCGAACGGCTCGAATACGTTGCCGAGGTCGAGAGGCACGCGGTCGGCGTAGGCCTGGTCGGCGGCGAGGCCGTCCTTGGCGAAGCCAACCCGCAGCTGCACCTGGTCGATCTCGGGCAGGGCACCGTCCGCGTCCGTGCCCTCGGGACGCAGCGGCGGTAGGCTGTCGAGCAGCCCGATGACCTGGCCGGGGTCCATCCCCGGGATGACCCGGTCCAGCACCAGCGTCGACGCGCCGGCGCTCAGCACTGTGGCGTGCTCGACGCCGGTGACCGAGACCTTGTCCCCGACGAGCAGGTCTCGCCCCGAGTCGACGCTCACCTGCCCGGGGGCCGTGGGCGATCCAGACGCCGGCGCGACGATCTGGGCGGACGGCCTCCGCCCGCTGACCTCGGCGCGTATCCAGTAGCTCGTGACCCCGTCGATGACTCCCTCGGCAGCGTCAGGCCCCGGCCCCTTGGTGAGCCTGATCAGGCCGTCATCGGTGAACCGCACGGTCGAGTCGCTGACGACCGTCAGCGGCAGCCAGCCGTCCTTGGACAGGTACGACCAGTCCAGCAGGATCGGCCTCCGGGTCGAGGTGGTCGTCAGGCCGAGGCTGGCGAAGTCGACGATGAGCTGTACCTCCGCGGTACCGGCGAGGCGCAGGAACGTCGAGTGCCCCAGGTACATCCGGTGCGGCATCGGCGCGGCCGGCTCGAACAACGTGAAGCCCTGCGCCAGGCGGGCGCTGTGGTCGGCGTACGTGTCGCTCGCCGGATCCACTGAGTACGCCGCGGCCAGCGCTCCGTGCGTCAGGGTGACCGTTGACTCCGTGAAGAACACCGGTGCCGTAGGCGCGGTGACCGCACCAGTCGACAGCACCGAGGGCGGCGGCGGTGGCACCTTGGCGGCGACCTGGCTGCGGGCAGGCAGCGTGACGTCGGTCGTCACCGTGGGCAGCAGGGTGAAGGTGAGCGGTGCGCGCGCCGACTGGGCCGGGAGCTGGGCCGCGCCAAGGCGCTCGAGGAACTGCAGCCGGGCACGTTCGGGGAGCCGGTCGACACCCTCGCGCAACACAGCCAACTCGCTCGCGAGAAGCTCGACCCAGGCATCGCCGGCCTGCCCGGACCGCGGCCTGAGCTCCGGGACATAGCCGAGCAGGTTGGCGCGCAGGTCCGCGGAGATCTGCTCTCGGGTCCGGCCGTCGAGAACCGGGCCGGCAGGGTCGGCACCCGGACTCATGACGTGGCCTCGCTCACGTAGAACGGGTAGACGAGGTTGTAGAACGTGTTCGTCGCCCGCACCCGCCGAACCCGATCACCAAGGGCAGCGCGACCGTGCTCGTCGCGGGCCAGCCGGCCGCCCGCGCTGGCGACCTCACCGGGTGCGGCGCCCCCATCCTCGGCGGCCTGCCGACGGTGCTGATCGGAGGCTGAGGTGACCGACGACGCGCGCAGGTTCCTGGGTCAGGGCTGGGCCTTCCCGGTGGCCGTTGACGGCACCGGAGAGATCGCCCTGGCGAGCTACGACGAGGACATTAGGCAGGCAGTGCTCGTTGTCCTGCAGACCGACTACGACGAGCGCGTTATGCACGCGGATTTCGGCGCGAACCTTTCGGCAACGCTGTTCCAGCCGATCACCTCGACGACCGCCGCCCTGGTCCGGCACCAGGTCGAACTGGCGCTCGTCGAATGGGAGCCGCGGATCGATTCGGTCAACGTCTCCGTCGTGCCGAGCCCACCCGACGGCCGGTTGGACATCAT
>DATCDE010000318.1 GCA_036510875.1 Actinomycetes bacterium | reverse complement strand
CTCGGAGGGCTGCGCCGGATCGGGATCGATGAGATCAGCTACAAGCGTTCGCACCACTACCTCACCGTCGTCGTCGACCACGACCAGCGACGGCTGGTCTGGGCCGCGCCGGGGCGGGACAAGGCGACCCTGGGTGCGTTCTTCGACGCCCTCGGACCTGAGCGCAGCGCGCGGATCACCCACGTGTCAGCGGATGCGGCGGACTGGATCGCCACGGTCGTGGCCGAACGGTGCCCGAACGCGGTCCGCTGCGCCGACCCGTTCCACGTCGTCGCCTGGGCCACCGAAGCCCTCGACGAGGAACGCCGGCATGCCTGGAACACCGCCCGGGGCGCCCTGGACAAGCGCCGGGCCGGACGCGCCACCGGCGACGCCCGCAAGCTCAAACACGCCCGCTACGCGCTGTGGAAGAACCCCGAGGACCTCACCGTCGCCCAGCAGGCCAAGCTCGCCTGGGTCGCCCGGACCGACCCGCGGCTGCACCGGGCCTCCCTGCTCAAAGAAGGCCTGCGGCACGTGTTCGCAGTCAAGGGCGAGGAAGGCAAGCACGGACTGGACCGCTGGCTGGCCTGGGCCCAACGCTGCCGCATCCCGGCGTTCGTCACCCTCGCCCAGCGGATCCGCAAACACCGCGCCGCGATCGACGCCACCCTCGAACACGGCCTGTCCAACGGCCTCATCGAGTCCACCAACACCAAGATCCGACTGCTCACCCGGATCGCCTTCGGGTTCCGCTCACCCGACGCCCTGATCGCCCTCGCGATGCTCAGCCTCGGCGGTCACCGACCCGTCCTACCCGGCCGAGCCGCCCACGGATGAGTCAGAAGAGCCCATTATGCCGCTGACCTGCACAAACGCCCCTCGACGTTATGAGGTGTCACCACCCGAGGCGGGCCGGCCGTGACTCTTAACCTCACCGTTTCGTGATCTTGCTGGTTCGTTCATGCCGTCCAGGGCGGTCTGACCGCAACCAGGCCAGACCCGAATCGACCTCGTCCGGCTCAACAAGCGCGCCCGCTGGGACCGCATCCGTGCGTGCGAACGCTAGCGGTGTGCGGGCCGGCTGGGACAGGCTTGGTCCATGGAGTACCAGGTCGAGAAAGTCGAGGTGGAGGAGCAGCCGACCGCGGTCGTGCGCGGGCTGGTGTCCGAGGCGGGGATCGCCGAGTTCCTCGGCGGTGCGTTCGCGGAGATCATGGGTGTCGTCGGCGCCCAGGGCCTGCACCCGACGGGCCCGCCGTTCGGCTGCTACGTGCCGGGAGAGAACGGCTTCGAGGTCGAGGCCGGCTTCCCCATCAGCGGTCCGGTGAAACCGGCCGGACGCGTCATTGCTTCCTCGCTCCCCGGCGGCCCCGCCGTCCAGGTGCTGCACAAGGGGCCGTACAGCGGGGTCGCGGGAGCCTACGAGGCGGCGGAGTCCTGGCTCGCCGAGCACGGCTGGGAGGCGACGGGCCCCCCGTGGGAGTCGTACCTCGACGGGCCGGATGTGGCCGAGCCGCGCACCCTCGTGTACCTCCCGAGCCGCCCCCGCTGAGCCGCGGCAGCCCGGACCGTCAGGCCGGTGGGCCGGCTGGCACCGCCCCGAGCTGCTGCATCATCGCCAGCGAGTCCATGACACCCCAGTGCTCGTGGACGAGACCATCGTCGCCGAAGCGGAGGATGTCGATGACCTGCACGTCGACGCTCTTGCCAGTGGCCGGCATGCCCATGAAGCCACCCTTGTGCGTCCCGGTGACCCTCGCCCGGGCGGCAACCTTGTCGCCGCTTGCCATCAGGTCCTGCACGTCCATGTGCATGTCGGGGAAGGCTGCCTGCTGCATCCGGAAGAAGGCCGCGGCGCCCGCCTTCGTCGGGGCCAGCCCCGGCGCCTGCTCGTGCTCGACGAAGTCGTCCGCGAGCTGGTCGCTGAACCCGTCGATGTCTCCGGCGTTGATCCGGTCATAGAGCCGCTGCGCCCCAGCTGTGTGGTCCATCGCTCGTCCTCCAGGGATGGTGCTGGCCAGTGTTGCTTCGACCGGGGCCGCCGTCCATAGGTCTGCTCTGCGGGTGTGCTGGAGGAGCACGGTTGGGGATCTGGTCAGCTTGCCGCTTCGCTGCCAGGCCGCGGCTGTTCCGGCCGCGTCGCCGGCCGCACCCGCAGGTGGGACCCGGCCATGGCGCATGAGGAGCTGGTTCGCAGGTTCTCGAGCAGCTGTCCCACCCTGCCGAACATGCGCGGGTCGATCCGGCAATCGGGCAGTATGGGGGCCACGCCACAACCTGCCCGCCGCGCAACTAGCGCTCGCGACGTGATGCCGTCGGCGATGTACGGCAACGGCCCCGATGTCCACGCACCGGCAACGGTGGAGCCCCGTCAGGCTGTGCGGGTATGAGTCGGGAAGGCGCTATCCGTGGAGCTCCCGTAGCCGCACGGAGAGGCAGGTGACGCAGCCCTCGAGCTTCTCGTACTCGCTGATGTCGACGGGGACTGGCTGGTAGCCCAGATCGGCGAGAAGCTCGGCGGTGCGGGGCGCGGCCGAGGACATGAGTAGATGGTCTCCCCCAAGGAGCACGACGTGGGAACCGGGTTCCTCGGGCACGGGAAGGAACCTGGGGTACATGCGCGGGTCGTCGACCACGGGCGGGTAGCCGATCACTGTCCCGTCTGGCAGGGCGGTAACTGCGCTCTTCAGGTGCAAGACCTTGGTGACTGGAACTGCGATGACGGCGGCGCCGAGTGGCTCCAGGATCGCCCGCAGCTGGCGGACCCCTTCGGCATTCGTTCGGCCGCCTCTGCCGACGTAGACGAGGCTGCCTACCTTGAGGACGTCTCCGCCGTCGAGGGTGCCGGGGGACCGGATCGCGTTCACCGAGCAGCCGAGCGCGGCGACGACCTTCTCGACGTCGACGGTTTCCGGTTTGCGTGAGTCCGCGCCGGGCCGGGTGATCACAGCGACGTTGCGGAACATCACCACGGCGTCCTCGATGAAGACACCGTCGGGGCAGTCGTCGGCGGGGGGGACCTCGACGGTCTGCCAGCCGTGACGGGCCAGGGTCTCGACGTAGGCATCCCACTGGCTGAGTGCGCGGCCAAGGTCGACCGGGGAGCGCTCGATGTTGGTCACCAGCCCCTCGTCGAGGCGCGGGCTCGGGCGGCGGATGAGGGCCTTCCTGCTGGGCATGGCGACTCCTTCTTTCACACCTGGCGGTCGCCCGGCGGCGTTCGGGGTGGGAGCCTCGTGCCCACCCCGAACGCCGTGGGTCGTGCCGACGGATCTACCGAGGGTCGTGCCGACGGATCTAGTGGTGGATCATCTCCGCGTGGGGGATGTCTGGGTTGTACTCCACCGGCTCCATCGCGAGTCCTTCGCGCTCCCTGCGGGCCTTGAGGAAGGCGTAGATCGGCAGGCCGATCAGCACCATGATCAGTGCCTGGTAGACCGCCGCGTAGCCGGCCGCCGCGGTCACCCACAGCGAGAACAGCACGGAGGCGCCAGCGATGGCCAGGTCACGGCCGAGCATCCACCCGCTGACCTTCCGCCGGCGCGAGACCAGGTAGGACAGCTGGGCGCACGCCGAGAAGAAGTACGGGATCGCGACCGTCACGACGGACAGCGAGACCAGGTAGGTGAACACCTTCAGACCCAGAGAGTTGGGGTTGGTCGGATCCAGGTAGCTCCACGCCATCAGCAGCGAGGCGACCGCGGTGGAGACCACGATGCCGAACCACGGTGCGTTGTACCGGTTGGTCAGGCCGAAGTGCTCGGGGAACAGCACGTCCTTCGCCGCCGCGCGGGCGATCTCCGCGGTCACCAGGGTCCAGCCGATGAGGGCACCGAAGCCGGAGACCACCGCCACCAGTGCGACCATCCAGCCGGCGGATGAGGTGCCGGGGAACATCGACTGGAAGGCCGAGACGAACGGTGCCTCGTCCTTGGCGAGGGTGGTGCTGGGGACCAGGCCCATCACGGCTGCTGTCACCAGCACGTACAGCAGGGCGCACATGGCAGTGCCGATGATGGTCGCGCGGCCGACGTTCTTGCGCGGGTCACGCACTCGTGACGTGGCGATCGAGGTGGCCTCCACCCCGATGAAGGAGAACAGCGCCACGCCAGCTGCGATGGACACCGCGGTCATCCAGGACCCGCCGGAGGTGTTGAAGGCCGGGTAGTTGGACGAGGCGAACGCGACGAAGAACCAGGCGAACAGGCCGATGAACAGCAGCGGCAGGAACTTCAGCACGACGGTGATGTTCTGGAACCACGCCATCGAGCGGGTCCCGAACAGGTTGATCACCGCCGGGATCCACAGACCAGCCATCGCGATCGCGAACAGCGGCCAGTTGTTGTTCGCCGGGTAGGTCCAGCCCCAGGCCTCCATCGTGAAGCTCTTCACGTAGAGCACCCAGGACGCCACGATCGCGGCGTTGCCGGCCCAGCAGGTGATCCAGTAGCACCACGCCGTCAGGTAGCCGGCGAAGTCACCGAACTCGTGCCGGCTGTAGGCGTACAGGCCACCATCAGTGGCCGGGATGCGCCTGGTGAGCTGCCCGAACATCACCCCGAGCAGCAGTGCTCCCACTGAAATGACCAGGAGCACCAGGATGGAGATCGTGCCGGCCCCGGCCATCACCGCCGGCATCGTGAACACACCGGTGCCGATGATGCTGCCGATGACCAGCGCGGTCGCGGACGGCAGGCCAAGTGCGCGAGCGGCGCCTTGCAGCGGCTCCGCGGCTTGAGCCTTGTGGGTAGTCGGGTGAATCGCGGCCATGGGGACCACCGCCTCCTTTGTTGAGATGACACCACCCTTGTCTCGTCACCCGGCCTCCGGCAGAGCCGAAAGTCCATCCGGCGCCCAAGGGGTCAAGTCCAGGAACGGGGCGTACGAGGTCTGATCCTTCGTTGCTGGCGGGTCAGGCCGTGATGGCCTGCTGGGTGGGCTGGCTGTCCTCCTCGGCTGGGTTGGTGCCGACGGCTTGGGCGCGGGCCAGGACGTCGAGTCCGAGGTAACGGCGGCCTTCGGCCCATTCGTCATGCTGTTCGGCGAGGACTGCGCCGACGAGACGGATGATGCCGGCCCGTTCGGGGAAGATCCCGACGACGTCGGTGCGGCGGCGGATCTCGCGGTTGAGGCGCTCGTTGGGGTTGTTCGACCAGATCTGGCGCCAGACCTCTTTGCGGAACGCGGTGAAGGCGAGGATGTCGGGGCGTGCGGTCTCGAGGCGCTCGGCGACGTGGGGCAGCTTGCCGGCCAGGGCGTCGACGACGCGGTCGAACTGGGCGTGCACGGAGGCGGCGTCGGGCTGGTCGTAGACCGAGTGCAGCAGCGCCTTGACCCACGGCCACGACGACTTCGGGGTGACCGACATCAGGTTCGCCGCGTAGTGGGTGCGGCAGCGCTGCCAGCTGGCGCCGGAGGTGACAAGCTTGACCCCGGTCAGGCCGCGGGCGGTCAGGCCGCGGAAGAACCCCAGCCAGCCCGCGCCGTCCTCGGACGTGGTGACCTGCAGGCCGTGGATCTCCCGGTGCGTTGATCCCGGTCGCGACCAGCGCGTGGACGCCCACCACCCGGCCGCCCTCACGGACCTTCAGCACCGGGGCGTCTGCGGCCACGAAGGTGAACGGGCCAGCGTCACCCAGGTGACGGGTGCGGAACTCCTCGACGTGGGCGTCGAGGTCCTTGGCCATCTCGCTGACCTGGGACTTTGGCAGGGTCGTGATGCCCAGGCTCTGCACCAGCTTGTCCATCCGCCGCGTGCTGACGCCCAGCAGGTAGCAGGTCGCCACCACGCTGGTCAGGGCCCGCTCGGCCCGCCTGCGCCGCTCGAGCAGCCAGCCGGGGAAGTAGGAGCCCTCCCGCAGCTTGGGGATCGCCACGTCGACCGTGCCGGTACGGGTGTCCAGATCCCGATGCCGGTAGCCGTTACGCCGATTGGTCCGCTCCGGCGAGGCCATGCCGTACTCCGCGCCGCACACCGCGTCGGCCTCCGCCGACAACAACGTGTTGATGAAGGTCTGCAGCAGCTCAAGCAGCAGATCAGGGGACGCCTGCGCGAGCTGCTCCTCGAGCAGACGCGCAGGATCGATACTGGGACGGACGGTCATCGCGGTGTCCTTCTTCGAGTCGGTTGTGAGAGATCGCTCGAAGGATCACCCGATGACCGTCGCCCACTCACGTAGCGACACGCTCACCGGGATCCGTACACCACTCTGCTGGACACAACTGCCCAAGGACAATCAGTTGCCCAGGGACCTTGTCTGCGCTGACCTCGGCGCACCGGCGCATCGACTGGTTCCGTCGGACTGGTCGCCCGCCAGGGAGGACCGATCGGGTGACCTAGGGCACGCTCAGGGCATGACACGTCTTCCGGGGGTTGTGCGGAGCACGCTCGACTGGTTGTTCCGCGACCGTGCGACCGGTCGTTTCGTGGTCGGGCAGTGGCCGAACGCCGCACTCCTGGTGTTCATGTCGGCCCGGGGGCTGCAGTGGCTGATCGGGACGACGAAGGGGAACGCGGCGCTGGCCCTGCAATGGCTGGGTACTGCTGCCCTCACTTGGTGGGCAGGGGACGAGCTCATGCGGGGCGTCAACCCGTTCCGGCGGATCCTGGGCTCGGCCGTGCTCGTAGCCGTCGGGTACGACATCTTCCGCCAGCTCCGATGAGCCCGTTCGTGCGACCAGTCCTCGTCGCAGCAGAGGCAGAACGCAGAATCGAGTTCGGCGACCTGAATGGCGAAGTGCGTCACCGGGGCCGTTCCTGGCTCCTCGCGCCCGATGGGCCAACCGAGCAGTTCCGAGTAGAACTTCGCCAAGACGCCGGGGTTCGGCGCTGGCGTGCAGGGCTCCTCAAGGTCCGGTCCCCTCGTCGGTGAGGGTGACGTCGAGGTCGAAGGCCTTGGCGCACCTGGCGCACTCCCCCGCGAGACTGTCGGCTAGCGGCCCGACGACGCCGAGGCCAGGAGGGGCTCGACGGAACCGGTCGAGGGGAAGGACGACTCGGTGCCACGGCGGGTCACGCTGTCGGACGCGCAGGCGCATCCAAGCCGGGCCGCCGTGGCCTCGTCCCAGCCCGCCGCAAGGGCATGGGCGAACGCGCCCACGAAGGCGTCACCGGCGCCGGTGGTGTCGACGGCGCGGACGCGGGGTGCGACCACCTGTAGGACCTCGCCGTCGGCACCGATCCACACCGCCCCGGCGGATCCCAGGGTGACCAGCAGCCGCATGCCCAACGATTGTGCGCAGTGGCGCAGGTCGTCGGGCGACGTTGGGTCGAGTCGGCCACCGACCAGCGACCCCAAGGCGTCGAACTCGGCCTCGTTCGGCACCAGCCAGTCGGCGGCGGAGAACAGTCCGGCGGTCAGGTCTTGGGCGGCGCCGGATTCAGCACGGTCAGGATGCCGAGCTCCTTGGCGCAGACGAATGCCGCCTCGGTGATCGCCACCGGAACTTCGAGCTGGCCGACGACGACGGCTGGCCGCGGATCGGGCTCCAGCACCGCGAGCGCGTCGGCCACAGTGAGCCGGTCGTTCGCCCCGGGCACGACGATGATCCGGTTGGTCCCGTCCGGCTCCACCCAGATCGGGGCGACACCGGAGGCGACACCGCTCGCGCGGACGACGGCGGAGGTGTCCACACCCTGGGTCCGCAGGTTCGCCAGCGTCGAGTCGGCGAACACGTCGTCGCCGAGGCAGGCTGCCATCCGTACCCGGGCGCCAAGGCGCGCGGCCATCACCGCCTGGTTGGCACCCTTGCCGCCGAAACCCAAAGCGAACTCCCGGCCGGTGGTCGTCTCCCCGGGGGCGGGCACCCGGTCGACGTAGGTGACCATGTCGACCATCGTGCTGCCCACCACTGCCACCGTGGGCTGCACAGGCGGCTGGGTGATCACGGGTCGCAGTCTGGCAAAGCCCGCTGTGGGGAAGAAAGCAGAGGTGCCATGTCGTCCCGATCACCGGTCTTGGACAGTCTCGACCCGGTCATCGCCGAGTCCCGCGACGTGCGGACCCGCCCCGACCGGATCGTCGCCTGCGCGGACTGGATGGCCTACGAGGGGTTCGGCCCGCCCGCCTCGCCGTTCCCGCTGCCGTGGGGCACCACCGATGAGGAGACCATCAACTTCCTGCTCGCCGGGAACTGCATCAACTTCGCCTACACCGACTTTGACACCCGGGTGACCTTCGAGACCGGGTACGCCGGGCGCACCTGGTCGGACTCCGACGCGATGTTGGTCTCGATCTGCCGAGCTGTGGAGGACGGCGTGCCGTTCCTCGACGGCGATTACCTGGCCACCGTGACCCGAGTGGACCTCGAGCAGGTCTTCCGCGGCACCACCGAGATGCCGATGTTGGAGGAGCGGGCCCGCATCCTCAACGAGGTCGGTCGAGTCCTCGCCGAGTCCTACGGCGGCCGGTTCCACCGGTTCACCGCCTCCTGCGCTCCTCGCCTGTACGCCGGAGGGGACGGCTTGCTGGAGCGGCTCGTCTCGCAGTTCCCCCGCTTCGACGACGTCAGCAGCTACGGCTCCGCGCGACCGCAGTTCTTCAAGCTCGCCCAGCTGGCCCTGTGGATGACCTACGGGAGCCTGCACGACGGGAACCGGTTCCCGATCGAGGACATCGACCGGATGACCGCGTTCGCCGACTACATCGTCCCGGTTGCGCTGCGCGTCATGGGGATCCTGGAGTACTCCGCTGAGCTGGAAACGGCGATCAACGCCCGCGAGGAGATCCCAGCCGGCAGCCCCCGGGAGATCGAGCTTCGGGCGCACGGCCTCTACGCGACCGACCTGCTGCGCGCCGAGCTGAACGCCCGCCGACCGGCCGACCGGCAGCTCATCACCCCCCAGGTCGACGCCCGCCTTTGGACCCACTTCCGCACCACCCGCTGGCCCCACCACCTCACCCGCACCACGATGTACTGACCGGTCAGCACTCGCCTTGAATCGCGTCAGTCGCGGGGTGCAGTTGCAGCGGTTCGACTCAAGCTCGTCAATCCCTGGCTGGTCGCCAGTCTGCTGCCGATCCCCCAGGCCGGACGGTGGACCTCGCCACGAAGCCCCTGAGCTCCGGGGGAAGATGGCCGGGGCTAGGACCTGTCGGGCGGGTCGTGGCCCAGCAGTCGTTCCAGCCTCGACCGCAGCGCCGACGCACGGTGCGCATTGCCGTGCAGCCCGATGTATCGGTCGCCGAACGCGGCCAGCAGCGCGTCGTCGAGACGTCGCACGGCTCCGGGCGGGTAGCGGTAGGCCATCCGCGCAGTGAGGTCCAGCTCGTTCACCGGGCGGAGCACATCGCTGAGATCCTGCAGGGAGGTGACGCCGAGCTCGAGCAGCAGGCCAGAGATCCAGTCATAGTGGTCGGTCCGCGACCACCCGGCGTCGGTGTACTGACCCGCCAGGAACGCCGCTAGCTCCCGCGGGTCGATGCGCGGGTCGTCGTCCTGACTGTCCCGGATCACTGAGGGGCCGCTACGCAGCCGGTCGCGAATCGCCGAGAACTCCCGATCGGCCAGTTCGAGCAGACCGGCCGCCAGCGTGAACCGGCGGTCGAACTCCCGGACGTGCTCATCCGGCACCGTCCCCTTGTAACGGATGTCGTGCTCGAACTCCGCCCACGCGTGCTGCAGGACAGTCCGGATCTGGACCGAGGCGAGACGCCCACGCAGCGGCGGGTACGCCGGCTGGCCCTCGCGGCCCGGGTCCAGCGCGATCAGCAGGTGCCGGCTGGCGTAGCCGAAGCGGCCCTCACTCGCGGTCTCCTGCCCCATGTCCCGATCGTCCTTGACGATCACCTGGTCGGCCATCAGCTCGGCCACGGCGGCGACATCGCTCAGCACGTAGGTAATCACGCGGACGCCGATCTGGTCGGTGATGTCGCGCAGCGGGTCGGGATACAGCAGTGTGCCGTCGACGCGACGGGTGGCCTTGGCAGCAAACGACGCGACGCTCTTGGCCCTACCCGTGACGCTCAGGTAGTTGATGCCGGCCTCGTCGAGGATAGTCCGCACCAGCGCGACGAACCCCGCCACCGCGTCGGCGATCGCGCCCTGCTGCGCGGAGTACTCCTGAACGGCCGTGCGCACCGGGTCGTCGCCTCCCCCGGCCACTGAGACCGCCTGGTCACCTCGCCGGGTCGGCCGCTGATCGGCGGGAAGCGTCGGGGTGACGATGTAGCCGGTGTCGCCGTCGCCGTACGTGGTGGTCGCCTGGGGACGGCGGGTGGCGAACAGCGCGACATAGGCGCAGACGACGGCGTCGACCTGGTCCTCCACGACCCGCAGCTGACTCTTGCGGCTGGCGGTCTCTACCGCCCCGACGAGCTGCGACCAACGCGACCCAGTCGGGTCCACCAGCAGCCGTGGCTCCGCCGAGCCGAGCCCCTCGATCAGCCGCATCAGGGTCAGGAGCTCGCCCCGCAGTGCCTCCAGGCTCCGGCCCGGCTTGTTCTTGTACTTCAACGTGCGCCCGAGCCGGAACAAGGACACGGTCGCGGGGTGCGGGTAGACCTCGATCGCCCGCCGGGTACGGCCCGAACGAGGGTTCAGGTCCAGGCCGAGCCGTGCACTCAACCGTGCCCCGCGAGGAGTCCCGCTGAACTCCGGCTTTCGCGTGTTGGACGGGTGAGCACCGGCCTGAAAGCGTGCGAAGTCCAGGTTGAGTGCCGCCTCGGCCGGCCGGTTGCCCGTGGGGTTCTTCACGATCAGCGGGGCGTCGATCGCAACCAAGCAGTCGCCCTGCACATACGACGACAGAGCGGCGGCGATCTCCTCGTCCGTCTGGACCGCCGAGACGTGAACGAGCAGCCCGCTCTGGTCGAGGACAGCCAGGCCCGTGGGCTTGTTCTCGCCCCACGCAAGATCGACGCCGACAAAGTGCACGGAAGCAGACTGCCCTACCCCGGTGCCGGCTGCGCCCGTTGTGCCCGCCTGGCGGCAAGTTCAGCCAGGCTTCGAGCAGCTCAGGCCGATCGTCATGGGCAGCCTTGGACGTCGACCGGCGCCGCATCCGCCGCGAGGAGCGGTTGTCCGTTGGCACGTACGCGGCCACGATGACACCGTGAACCGGGTGTTGCTGCTGCGTCACGGGGAATGTCGGACAAACCTGACCAAGGAGTTCTCCTGTCGGCACGTCGACCACCCACTCACAGCCAAGGGCGGCCTGCAGGCCCGGCAGACGGCGCGGGCACTCGCGGTGGAGCCTGTCACCGCGGTCTTCTGCTCCCCGCTGCTTCGAGCGGTTGAGACGGCCGAAGCCGTCGCTGGAGTGCACGGATTGCCGGTGCACGTTGTTGACGAGTTCCGGGAGCTGGACGTTGGCGACCTGGAGGGTCGGACTCCCACCGTGGACCTGTGGGAGGAGTTCGAGACGGTCTTGGACGCCTGGCGTGACGGGGACGCACACGCTCGGTTTCCCGGCGGTGAGGACCAGCGGGAGCTGTGCGAAAGGATGGGACGCGGGCTCCGGCTCGCCCTGGCGGGTCGACGTGACGAAACCGTGATCGTCGTCACCCACGGGGGGATCCTGACCTGGACGGCGCCCGCCTGGTGCCCGTCGGTGGATCTGGAGTCGCTGCTGCTTCGGGATCAGCCCAACTGTGCGATCACCGAGGTCGACTTCGATGCCAACGGGGTCGGGACCATCGTGCGATGGGCGTCCCACGGCCATCTCAGCGGCGACGCAGCCGATCTGGTTCCCGGCACGCCGCAACCCGGCGAGCTGCCGCGACGGGATGGGTAAGGCCGAGGTGGCGACACCGGTCGAGATCAAGGCGGCCTGGAGGACGCGAGCGGTCCTGGTAGGTCCGGACCAGCGGCTCGACGTAGAGACGGAACCGGTCCTCCAGCATGGCGGGAAGCTGCCTTGGCGCGAAGACCCAGTTCGTGAACACCTGGCCCGAGTCCAGCAGCACTGCGCCCCCACCAGGCTCACGCCGGACCACCGTGAGCCCGAGCTCGCGGCACGCTTCAGTGTCCACCTCTCGCTCGAGCTCCTGGTGGTAGCCGACGGACACGTACGTCTGGCCCGGGGTGACCAGCAGGATGGTGTCCGGTGACTCGCCCGGCCGGAAGTTGTGTCCCAGGGCCAGGAACAGAGCCTGTGAGCGAACGGGTGGAACGTCGGTGAGCCGCAACACCCGCACTGGATCGGACACTCCGCCTCCACTGACGCGACTGCGGCGAGCCGCGGGGCAAACGACGTGGCCGGCTGCACTCCACCAGCGGCAAGCCAAGGATGGGTGGCAGCGGTCCTACCGCGTCGGGCCTTGACGGGATCTCGATGGCCAGGTCGAACTCGGGTCACCCTCGGCCCATCGGACTAGGGGCTGGTTATGAGGTCAGCCGAGTGGGCCCGAGATCGTCCATCCCGCGCCGAGCCGGGAACACGAACGGGGCGAGGGTGGTGATCAGATAGGCAACACCGGTGATCACCAGCGCAGCGCGCAGGCCGAGGCCGTCGACGAGTGCGCCGCCGAGCAGGGTGCCGACCGGGATGCCGGCCCAGGCGGTCGCCCCGAGAGCGCCGAGGACCCGGGTCTGCAGATGCCGGGGGACCCGCTCGTGCTCCACCGCGCCGAGGATCGGGTTGATGCCGCCCACGCCGAGCCCCGCGATGAACGCGACGGCGAGGACCGGCGAGACGCTGGACAGCGCAGCGAGGACGAAGAGCGGGGACTGCCACCGATCAGGAAGCCCCACGCGAAGGTCAGCCGGCGGGGCGGCCGCGGGCCGACCCAGGTCGTGGTCGCGTTCCCCGTGACCGCGCCCAAGCCCAGGACGGCGGACATCAGGCCGAGCGCGACCGCGTTGCCGGTGACGTCGTTGGCCACACCGGCGCGAGGACTGAGGCAAGGCCTGGTCGAGCAGGTTGGTGACTGCCACCATGACCGCGATGCCCAGGAGCAGCCGGTCACCGCGCAGGTGCGCGAAGCCCTCACGCAGCGCGGCCAGATAGCCGGTCGGCGGTTCCTCGTCCGCCGGCTTTGGGCCGGGCTGGGCAGATCGGGGCACGTAGACGGTGACGAGGACGGCGGAGACGACGAAGGTGGCGGCGTCGATGGCGATGACCAGCGGCGCGGACGTCGCGGCGATGAGCACTCCCGCGACTGGCGCGCCGATCATGCCAGCGGCGCGGCGCAGGCCGGCCGGGTGCGCTACCTCGGGCTGTCCGAGGTCGGCGCGGACACCTTGCGTCGGGCCGCCGCGGTACACCCGATCTGCGACCTGCAGGTCGAGTACTCACTGCTGTCCCGGGGCATCGAGGCGTCGATACTGCCCGCAGCCCGCGACCTGGGCGCCGCGATCACCGCCTACGGGGTCCTGTCCCGAGGGCTGATCAGCGACTCGACGGACACCGAGTTCGGGCCAGGTGACTTCCGGGCGCACGGCCCACGGTTCCAGGGCGAGAACTTGATCCGGAACCGACGGCTGGTGGACCGGTTGCGCCCGATCGCTGCCCGAAAGGGTCTGTCGGTGCCACAGCTGGCCATCGCCTGGCTCACCGCGCAGGGCGAGGACCTGGTGCCGGTCATCGGCATGAAGCGCCGCGACCGGCTGGACGAGGCTGTTCGAGCAGCCGGCGTCCGGCTCAGCACAGCCGGCCTCGCCGAGATCGAGGAGGCGCTCCCGGCCGGGTCAGCGGCAGGTGGACGCTACCCTCCCGCGCAGCTGGCGCACCTCGACAGCGAACGCTGAGCCGGGCATCAGGCGGGGGCGGCCACTCGGTCTGCGGCCCTGGCGCACAGGGCGCGAACCGCGGCGGCGACCTGCTCCAGCGCGGAGATCATCGTCAGGTGTCGGCCAGGCACGAGGGTCGGTGGTGGGCTCCCGATCCGGGCGGCGACCTTGGCCGGGGTTGACGTCGCGTACTGCGGGTCGCCGGCGCCGAACACGACGCTCTTGGGGATGGCGCTGGCGCGCAGCACGTCCAGCTGGACGCCGGACATGCTGGGGATCCCGGTGCGCAGGATGCTCCACAGCGCCCCCTCGGCGCCGGGCTGCTGCAGCGGACGCCGCCAGACCTGGACGCCGGCGGCGGTGAGCCGCGGGCAGGTCGGCCCGCACTGGGTGTCGTAGAGGGCGCGGACGACCCAGTCGGAGCGCAGCCCCAACCGGAACATCGTCGTCCGGTACGGGTCGATCACCAGCCGGCGCAGGAACGGCGGGCCGGGCAGCGGCTCGGCGTCCCCGTCGAGGAACATCACCCCGGCGACCCGCG
>DATCDE010000317.1 GCA_036510875.1 Actinomycetes bacterium | reverse complement strand
CATGACCGTCCTCCTTCTCCTCGACGAGAAAGACGACGATCCCCGACACAGCAGCGTTATGCCGACCTGCGAGGCTCAACTTCCCAACCAGGCCAACGGATCTCAGGCCACCATCGGCATAACCCAGAGGTCGGCATAATCATGGAACCGGGTGCCGGTTGGGAGATCCGCGTCCTTGACCGCGGTCTGCCAGCGGTTCCCGAACGAGGACTTGCGGACCGCCTGGCCAAGTCGGTTGGCCAGCAGCAGCCCGTCGGGGCCGGGGCCGAACCGCTCGAGGTGTGCCGCGAGTTCGGACACTACGACGTCGTCGACTGGTACCGTCCGCCGGGACGCCGGAGTCTTGAGAGGCGAGAGGACCGGCACGCCACCGGCCCGGACGGGCTGCAACTGCTGCTCGACGGTGATCCGCCGCCTCAGGAAGTCGACCCGCCCAACTTGCAGGCCGAGCACCTCGCCGAGACGTAGACCTGCACATGCGCCGAGGAGCACAGCGACTCGGTACCGGGGCGTGATTGAGTCAGCCAGGGCAAGCACGGAGGACGGGGAGAGAGGCTCGAGCACTTGCCTGTCGACCCGGGGGAGCGGGCAGCCCTCCGCCGGATTCTTGACGATCCGCCCGTCCCTCACCGCCGACCGAAGCACCGCCGACATAACCCGGAAGACGGTCCGCGTTGTGGCGGGGGACAGTTTCAACGTCCAGACCCTGACTGCCGTCCGGACGTCAGACGGGCGGATCGCGGCTAGGGCAGTCGACCCGAGCGCCGGGAGTACGTGGTTGTCGAGATGCGCCCGGTATAGGTCCCGAGTCGACGGGCGAAGATCCACCCGGTGCCCAAGCCAATCGTTGGCATAGGAACGTAGCGATTCCCGCCCCACGGCCGGGTCGACGTAGGACCCCCGTAGGACATCCGCCGCCGTCGAACGTGGGGCGGTTCTGGGCCGCCGGGCCGGGCCGGTCCGGGGTGCTGCCCGCTGGGCAGGACTTGATCGGGCTGACGGTCGTCCCGGCCCACTGCGACCAGCCGAGGTAGCCC
Organism: Actinomycetes bacterium; assembly: GCA_036510875.1. Taxonomy (NCBI): domain Bacteria; kingdom Bacillati; phylum Actinomycetota; class Actinomycetes; species Actinomycetes bacterium. Next base: position 1,606 of record DATCDE010000317.1, on the reverse strand, counting down.
TGCTCCCACCAGGCGTGCTTGTCCACCCGCAGCCGACCGTCGACGGTCACCAGCGACAGCCGCGACACCCCGGTCACGCTGACGGTGCGACCGTCGGGCAGCCGGGCACTGAGCCGGTTCGGCACCGACACCTCGGTCGCGGGCGGTCCTGGCGTCACCACTGGGGGACCGGTCAGCTCGGCCGCGAAGGCCCCGGAGCCCAGCAGCTAGTGCAGGAACGTCCGCAGCTGCCACCCGCTGACCGGCAGGACGTCCCCGCCTAAAGCCCCGTTCCCGGTGTGCGAGCCGGTCGGGGCCATCAACGTCATGACCGCGGCCTCGTTGTGGTGGTTCAACGCCGTGTAGTAGTCGTCGACCAGCTGGGATGCCGCCCGCTCCTGGACGGTCGGCCGGTGCTCCACGTACCGGTGGCCGCTCAGCCCAGCCAGGGCCATCAGGGCCAGCACGAGCGCGATGACCAGCCACCGGTTCGGGTCCACCGTCCGGTACTCCGGACCACCCGACACAACCTCATCAGGCGGAAACACACGCTCGGCGTTCTCGTTGACCCAACGCCCATCGACCAACTGCATCCGGGTACCCCCTAGCCGGACTGCCCACGACCAGCGTCCCGGCCCCGGTCGCGGCCCGGCCCGGCCAGAGACTTCCGGCCTCACCTCCGCCGCTGATTAGTCACCTGGTGGTGGGCGGACGACCGGACCTGGGGTCCGCGACCGGGGACGTTCGTGTCGATCGGGCGGGGCGGGTCGGCCTCCAGGAGCGCAAGGGAAGTGCTCGGCCTTGACGGTGATCCAGTACTCGTATTCCCCGTCTGGGGAGACCATGGCGTGTGCCCGGTCCGAGGTCGTGGCCGGCCAGCACGAGACTGCCGTCCTCGTTCACCGACGCGCTGAGGTAGTGGTCGTCTTGGTCCCCTCGCTCGGCGCGCAGCGTGATCTGGGTTGCGGGCCCGTCCGTCACTGGGCCGGCCGGATCGTTGTCGTCCTGCGGGGACACCTCCTCGGCGGATCCGGTCGGCAGTAGTGGGATAGAGGGTTCCGGTTCAGTCTCGCGCTGGGACCAACGCCTCTGTCGGATCGTGGAACGACAGAGAAGGTTCGAACTGGTGGAGGGATCCTGCGTGTCCCGGCATCGGGAGCCGCAGCCCCGAACAGCTTTTGGGAGGCCATCATGTCCGCCGCGACCGACTACCGGGACTACTGGATCAACCCACGCATCAAGATCGCCGCACTGTGGACTTCCATGATGTTCGTCTTCGCCTACGTGGACTTGTTCGGTTTGTTCCGAGCCGACGTACGTGCCGACATCGAAGCCGGCAAGATGTCCGTCTTCACCATCGGACAAGGCTCCTTGCTGGGCATGACCATCTACATCCTGCTGCCCAGCCTGATGCTGTTCCTCAGCCTCGTCCTGCCCGTCAAGGTCACCCGCATGACGAACATCGTCTTGGCCATCGTGTACGCCCTCACCATCGCGGGGAGCGCCGTCGGCGAGTGGAACTACTACATCCTCGGCAGCCTCACCGAGGCCGCGTTGCTGGCCGGTGTCGTCTACTACGCGTGGACCTGGCCGAAGGCGACCGACGCTGTTACCGCCCCGGCAGACC
>DATCDE010000316.1 GCA_036510875.1 Actinomycetes bacterium | reverse complement strand
ACTCGCATCTGCACACCCCAGACCGGCTTGCCCACGGAGTGGGGTTTGCGGCTGTTGCGTCGGTTGCAGGCGGCACCACTCGCTGTCTCCGACATGCCGTACCCCTCCAGAATTGTCAGGTTCGGGAACTTCCGTTCGATCCCGAGGAGCACCTCGCTGGGGAGTGCAGGGCCGCCGGAGTTGGCGACGCGGAGGGATGTGAGATCGAAGCCGGTCGTGTCTGCGTGGAGGAGAGCGATCAACATCGTCGGGACACCGGCGAATTGGCTCACCCGGTGGCGCTGAATCGTCTCAAGCACTGCGTCCGCGCCGGTGTCAGCATGGTCGTGGAGAGCCCGAAGACGTGGAAGAGCGGGAGTACCCAGCATGACGTCGTCGTCGCGGACGTCCAGCACCTCTATCGCCAGCGTGCAGTTCATGTAGAGCTGGAAGTGTGACAGTTGCGCACCCTTGGGCAGACCCGTCGTCCCCAGAGGTATAGATGATGACCGCGGTGTCATCTGCCGCGGTTGGCGCCAGTAGGAGTTCGACGCGAGAGGGCACCCTGTGAACGGCAACGAGAGCACGATCGCCTGCATGACGCTGCTGTTTCTGCGGCAGGACCGCCCACGCTCGGAGGGGATGGCCTACTGGCGTGGGCCGCACGCCCAGCTTGTCGCCCGAGCGCCGGGTCGTCGGGAGTACCGGCAACACCACTTCTCCGCCGAGGGCGGAGGTTGGTGGCCCGCTCCGGAGGGCGTCGAGACCACGCCCCAGCCGGACCGGCGGGTCGACGGGATCTCCGAGGTGACCTTCACCTCGCCCCTCGGTGCGTTACGCGGCCGCGGGATCGACAAACTGGTCCAGGCCGACGAGGGCCACGCCTTCCGTCGGACTCTGGTCTACCGCACCGGCAGCAACGGCGCCCGATGGTGGCGAAGCGGTTCGGACGTGCAGGCCCGGGCGGTGGTGCTCCTCCGACGCGCGCCCGAGGTATCGGCCAAGGAGTTCGCAAGGTTCGCGGTCCTGCTCGCTGAGCGCCTCCGTCAGCAGCCGTTCCTCAAGGAGTTACGAACCTTTGTCTTCAGCCCCTTGCAGGCAAAGCAGTCGCAGACCCCGGGCGTCGAGCATGACAACCCGGTGGACGAGCAGTTCCACGGCGCCGTGCTCCTGGGAGCAGGCTCTCACGACGAGCTGCGCATCGCGGTCACCAGCGCACTGCTGGGGTTCGAGCAGTGCCAGCGTGACCATCTCGCGGCCGCACACGCCTACGACATCGAACTCACCCTGCTGTACCGCAACGACAACCGGCCGACGCTGCCCCAGACCACGAGTACCCCGGCGAGGATCATCCGCAAGCCCGCATTGGCACCGGGCCTGACGTCACTGCCGAAGGCACCACCGCGAAGCCGGGATCTGCGGAGCAGCAAACCCTTTCCCGCCGGTGACCTGCTCCCGCTGCCCGGCGACGGACCCGAGGACGTCATCCTCGATGCGGACGCGAACCTGGTGACGGGCCTGGACGGCGGCAGGATCGTGCGGGTCAATCCTGACGACGGCGCGACCGATGTCCTGGCTGACACCGCAGGACGTCCCCTCGGACTCGAACTGCTGCCGGATGGCCGGCTCCTCGTGTGCGACGCCCACCGCGGACTGCTGCGCGTCGACCCGGCCAGCGGACGGGTCGAGACCCTGGTGGAGCACGTCCGCGGAATTCCCCTGCGGTTCTGCTCCAACGCGGCGGTCGAACCGGACGGCACGATCTGGTTTACCGAGTCGACGAACCGGTTCGACATCGAGCACTACCTGGGCGCGTTCCTGGAGCGTCGTGCGTCAGGACGACTGCTGCGTCGCGACGTCAATGGCGATGTCGAGGTCGTGCTCGACAACCTGTTCTTTGCCAACGGCGTCACGCTGACCCCGGACGGAAAGGCTCTGCTGTTTGCCGAGACGGCCGCGGCGCGCATCAGCCGGCTCCCCCTCACTGGCCCCGCTGCGGGCCACCCGCAGGTCGTCGCCGACAACCTGCCAGCAACTCCCGACAACCTCTCCCGGTTCGCCGGCGGCCGAACCTGGGCGGGCATGCCGAACGCGAGGGATGCCGGAACGGAGAAATTCATGCGCCTGCCTGGCCTCGTGGCCAAGGCGCTGTGGGCACTACCCGACAACGCGTTCCCTGCCGGAAAGGGGACCACCTGGGTGATGGCCTTCGACGAGGAGGGGACGGTGGTGGCCGACCTGCAGACCCCGGATGCCCTCGTCTCGAATGTGACGGGTGTCGTCGAGCGCCGCGGCGAGCTGTTCTGCGCGAGCACCGGAGCGAACGCACTGCTCCGGGTGCCCCTGACCTGACGCGAACACCGGCTGACCGCAAGCTCATTCGGAGCTGCTGAACAGTCCGCTCGATTGCGCGAGTGGCAGGAACCGTTGGGCCATCCGACGGTAGCCATCGGCGTTGGGGTGCAACCCGTCTGGCAGGTCGACGACGTCGTCCGGTCCGAACAGCTCGAGCCCGTCGAGGAGTTGCAGGGACGCGTCGCCTGGGACTGACGGAGCTTAACGGCTCCGCGCAGGAGCTCGCGTATGCGAGTGAGTGACAGGGCGCCGATCGACATTTCTGCGGGGCGGTCCGGGGTGAAGTAGCGGTGGTCCGGACCCATCAGTGTTGGTCCGGGCCGGTTTTCGGCGCTCGGGCAGATGATCGGTGTGATGATCAGGATCGGAGTGTCAGGGTGACCATCGCGCACGGTGTCGAGAAAGCCGTGGAATGCCGAGAGGAAGCTGCGTTCGATCAAACTCGCGGCATTGACGATGTTGATGCCCACCTCGAGGCTGATCGCGTGCGCGGGGAGGTCCCGGATCGCCCGGGCCATGAATTGGTCGAGATGGCACTGACCGCCGATGCCCAGGTTGAGCAGCGAATGGTGGGCGTGACGCGCCACGATCGACGGCCAAGTCTCGGTGGGACGGTCGGCCTCGGAGCATTGGCTGATCAAACTGCCGTGGTGCAGCCAGAGCGGTCCGGTCGCCGGAGCGGGTCCGAAGGTCGCACCGGCGGGCACCCGGACACGAGCAGCTTCGTGGAAGACGTTGCTGGTAAACACACCTCGACCCGGCGTGTGCTGGACGCCGCCCCCAGGTCGAGGTCGATCGTCACCGGCTCGGCCGGAAACCACTCCATGTCAAAGGTGCCCATCTCGATCATGGCGACCGTTTCCTGGG
>DATCDE010000315.1 GCA_036510875.1 Actinomycetes bacterium | reverse complement strand
GGAGCAGGGCTGGCGCCCGACCGCCGCGTGGGGGGAGGAGCACTCGGCGCGGGAGCTGGCCGAGGACGCCCGCCGCGGGCACCCGGTGGCGCTGGCCGCGATGGAGCGGGCCGGCGGCGCGCTCGGCGTCGCGATCGCCTCGGTGACGCACCTGCTCGACCTGTCCGTGGTGGCGGTCGGCGGTGGGCTCTCGCAGGCCGGGCCGTTGCTGTTCGACCCGTTGGAGGCATCGTTCCGCCGGCACGCCCGGCTCTCCTACGCGCGGGAGGTCCGGGTCGTGCCAGCGGCCCTCGGCCAAGACGCCGGCCTAGTGGGGGCGGCGGCCCTCATCCTGCAGCCGGACCGGTACTGGAACCCGGCCGGCTAGCTTCAGATCACGAGCCTCAGATCACGCTGGCCGGCTCGACGAGCTCGTCCGTCTCGCCGTGGTGGCTGCGCAGCTTGATCTCCTTGAGGAACCAGGTCAGCACGAACGCCAGCAGCACGACGGGGACGGCGGTGACGAACACGTTGCCGAGCGCCGAGACGAACGACTCGATGACGGGTCCGCGGACGGCCGGAGGGAGCGCGGCGATCACCTGTGGGGAGCCGGTCAGCTGCGCCGTGTTGACGCCCTGCAGGGCCGCGGCCGGCAGCCGACTGGCCAGCTGGGAGGCCAGCCCGTTGGCCAGGATGGTCCCGAACAGCGCGGTGCCGAAGGTGCCGCCCATCGACCGGAAGAACGTCGACGAGGATGTGGCCACACCCATGTCGCTCGGGTCGACCGAGTTCTGCGTGGCCAGCACGATGACCTGCATGACCAGGCCGATGCCCACGCCGAGGGTCAGCATGTACAACGCGATCTGCCAGTACGACGTCTGCGAACCGAGGGTGGACAGCAGGAACATGCCCACCGCGGTCACCGCGGTCCCGGCGATCGGGAACCGCTTGTAGCGGCCGGTTGTGGTGATCCGTCGCCCGGACACGATCGACGCGACGAGCAGGCCCACCATGAGCGGCAGCAGCTCCAGGCCGGACTGTGTCGGGGAGACCCCGCGGACGATCTGCAGGTACACCGGCAGGAACACGATGGCCCCGAACATCGCGAAGCCGATGATGAACCCGATGCCGCTGGCCACCGAGAAGATCCGGTTGCGGAACAGCCGCAGCGGCAGGATGGGCTCGGCGGCCCGGCCCTCCCACCACACGAAGATCGCGGACAGCACCACGCCGGCGACCAGCAGACCGGTGATCTCGAAAGTGCCCCAGCCGACCTCGCTGCCGCGGACCATGCCGAGCAGCAGGCAGGTGACGCCGCTGACCATGAGCGCGGCGCCGAGGTAGTCGATGCTGTGCTCGCGCCGGATGTGCTTGAGCCCGTGCAGCGCGCGGTCGGTGACGATCAGCGCGACGATGCCCAGCGGGATGTTGATGAAGAAGATCCAGTGCCAGGACAGGTGGTCGACGAAGAACCCGCCGAGCAGTGGCCCGGCGACCGAGGACACAGCGAACACCGCGCCGAAGTAGCCCTGGTAGCGACCCCGTTCGCGCGGCGGGATGACGTCGCCGATGATCGCGAACGCCAGCGCCATCAGGCCGCCGGCGCCGAGGCCCTGGACAGCCCGAGCCCCGATGAGCTCCCACATCTGGGTGGACAGGCCGGACAGCATCGAGCCGATGAGGAACACGACGATCGCGAACCGGAACACCGGTTTGCGGCCGTAGAGGTCGGAGATCTTGCCGTACAGCGGCGTGGACGCCGTGGAGGCCAGCAGGTAGGCCGTGACCACCCAGGACAGGTGCGCCAGGCCACCGAGGTCGCCGACGATCGTCGGCAGCGCGGTGGACACGATCGTCTGGTCGAGCGCGGCCAGCAGCATGCCGGTCATCAGCCCGGACAGGATCACCAGGATCTGGCGATGCGTGAACTGGGCGGGGACGACGCCCCCGGCCTGGGCCCGGGTGTCGGTGGTTCCGTCGGTCACTACAGCTCCGTCGTCTCGTGGGGGCAGTCGTTCAGGTCGTCGGCCAGCCGGCGGACCAGCCGACGAAGGGTATGTCGGTCCTCGTCGGGCCAGTGGGCGATGGCGTCGCGGATGGCCACGGCGCGCTGGTCGAGCAGGTGGGCGAGAACCTCTCCGCCGGCGTCGGTCAGGCCGATGGTGTGCGCCCGGGCGTCGTGCGGGTCGGGGGTTCGGGTGATCAGCCCGCGGGCCTCGAGCACGCGCAGGTGCCGGCTGACCGTGGACAGGTCCAGGTGCATCTGGGCCGCCAGGTCGGAGGGGCGGACCGCCCCGAGCCGGTGCGTCTCGTGCAGGACGGCGAGTGCGGCCTTGTCGACCGGTCCGCTGATCGGGAGCCGGCGCAGCCGCAGTACCACCGCGTAGAGGGCGACGGCCAGCTCGTCGTCGTCCCTCGTACAGAAGTTTGCTTGCAACACGCAACCATTAAACCCCGGGCCGTGCCAGTCGTCAAATCGCGGAGCGCGCCCGCAGCGTGGTCGGCAAGCCGGCCCGTGGGCGCAGGGTGACCGACGGCTCGGGCAGTGCGTCGTAGTCGGGGTCGACCTCGGGATCCCAGCGCTGCGCCAGCGTGGCCAGCACCAGGGCCCCCTCGGCCCAGGCGAACGACTCGCCGACGCAGACTCGCTGGCCCAGCCCGAACGGGAACCAGGCGCCGCGCGGCTGGCCTGGCGCCGCCTCGTCGAAGCCGCCCTCGGCGTCCAGCCAGCGGGCCGGCTCGAAGGCCAGCGGCCGGGTCCAGAACCGGGGATCGCGGTGCAGCACCCACTGCGAGGCCACGGCGAGGGAGCCCGCGGGCAGGGTCCAGCCGTCGACTCGGAGGTCCGCGGTCAGTCGGCGGCCGAGAGTCCAGGCCGGCGGGTACAGGCGCAGCGCCTCGGCGAAGGTGGCCGTGGTCAGCGGCAGCCGGGCCAGGTCGTCGAAGGTCGGCGGGCGGCCGCCCACAGTGGCGGCCACCTCGGTCCGCAGCGCGGCTGCCTGCTGCGGGTTCTGGGACAGCAGCCAGAACGTCCAGCTCAGGCCCACCGCGGTGGTCTCGTGGCCGGCCAGCAGCAGGGTCATGACCTCGTCGCGGACCTGTCGGTCGGACATCCCGGTGCCGTCGTCCTCGTCGCGGGCCGCCAGCAGCATGGACAGCACGTCCCCGGTGTCGCCGGCCGCCCGGTGCTCGTCGATCAGCCGCTGGACGACGGCGTCCAGGCCGGCGATCGAGGACTCGATCCGCGCGTTCACCGGCAGCGGCAGCCGGTCCAGCAGCTGCCCGCCTGGCAGCACCCGGCGGCGGCTGCCGGCCAGCATCTGCCCCAGCGCGGCACCGACGGTTCGGGAGTCCCCGGACAGGTCGGAGCCGAACAGGGCCCGCCCCACGATGGTCAGGGTGAGCGTGGACAGCTCGCTGACCAGGTCCACCTGACGTCCGTCGGTCCAGTGCTGCGCGGTGTGCTCCAGCGTGGCAGCCACCATGTCGTCGGCGTAGCTGCGGATCCGGTCGCGGTGGAAGGCCGGCTGCACCAGGCGGCGCTGCCGCCGCCAGTGCTCGCCCTCGGCCGTGAGCAGGCCCTCGCCGAGCAGCACCTTGGACCGCTGCAGCGCCCGGCCCTTGACCGTGAACCGGCCGTTTGTGACGTAGACCTCGCGGATGACGTCGGGGTGGGTGAGGAAGTAGTAGTGCTCCGCGCCGATCCGGACGTGGGCCAGCCGCGGGTGAGCCCGGGCGATCGCGGTGAAGAAGTCCGTGGGGGAGCGACGGCGGGTGGCCAGGGCCTGCACCATGGTCACGCCCCGAGGGCCGGGGGGACGCAGCACGGTTCGGGTCACCCCTCCAGTGTGGACTCCTCGCCTCTCGGTGCCAGACTCCCGCCCATGGACCTGCCCGTGAGCCTGGACGACGTCCGTGCCGCCCGCGTGCTGCTCGAGGGAGTGGCTCGGCTGACGCCGCTCGAGGGTTCCCGCCCGCTCACCGAGCGGGTCGGCGGGCCGGTGCACCTGAAGTGCGAGAACCTGCAGCGGGCCGGCTCGTTCAAGATCCGCGGCGCTTACACGCGGATCAGCGGGCTGACGCCCGAGGAGCGGGCCCGCGGCGTGGTCGCCGCGAGCGCCGGCAACCACGCCCAGGGGGTGGCCCTGGCGGCGTCGATGCTCGGGGCCAAGGCGACCGTGTTCATGCCCACCGGGGCGCCGATCCCCAAGGTGCAGGCCACCCGTGGGTACGGCGCGGAGGTCCGGTTCGTCGGGCAGACCCTCGACGAGGCTCTGGTCGAGGCCCAGGCGTTCGAGCGGGAGACCGGGGCGGTGCTCATCCACCCGTTCAACCACCGCGACATCGTGGCCGGCCAGGGCACCGTGGGCCTGGAGATCCTCGAGCAGTGCCCGGACGTGCGCACCGTCGTGGTGTGCACCGGCGGCGGGGGGCTGCTGGCCGGGGTCGCGCTGGCCGTGAAGTCGCTGCGCCCCGACGTCCGGGTGGTGGGTGTGCAGGCCGAGCAGGCCGCCGCCTACCCAGCCTCGCTGGCCGCCGGGCACCCGGTGCCTCTCGCCACCATGAGCACCATGGCGGACGGCATCGCGGTCGGCTGCCCCGGAGAGGTCCCGTTCGCGATCGTGCGCGAGCTGGTGGACGAGGTCCGGGCGGTGCCCGAGGCGTCGCTGACCCGCGCCATGCTGCTGTGCCTCGAGCGGGCCAAGCTGGTGGTCGAGCCGGCCGGCGCGGCCGGCGTGGCTGCGGTGCTGGACGACCCGACCGCTTTCGAGCCGCCGGTGGTGATCGTGCTGTCCGGGGGCAACGTGGACCCGCTGCTCATGTTGCGCCTGCTGCGGCACGGCCTCACCGCAGCCGGGCGGTTCCTGTCGATCGCGGTGCGGGTGCCGGACCGCCCGGGCAACCTGGCCACCCTGCTGGGGGTGCTGGCCGAGACCGACGCCAACGTGCTGGACGTCGTCCACCACCGCACCGAGGCCGCGCTGTCGCACGACGAGGTCGAGATCGACGTCGAGCTCGAGACGCGCGGCCCGGACCATGCGGCCGCCGTGCTCGCCCGGCTGGCGGAGGCAGGCTTCACCGTCCTGCCGACCTGACCCCCTCACGCCGCGCGCTCCCCGAGCTGCCGCCGACCGGTTTCAGGGTCGATTCGGGGCTGTGGACATGCGCAGATGGGACCCTTTCCGCGCAAGGTGACAAGACTGTCTTGACAATCTGATAAGAAAGCATTTCACTTCTGGCATGACCACTCCAGATATGCGTTCCCTGCTGGAGCAGGTGGCCGCCGGCCAGCTGGATCCGGCCGACGCCGCCCGCCTGCTCGACAGTCCCGCTGCGCCGGCCGCGCCGGCTGAGCCGCCGGTCAGCGAACCGTCGTCCGTGCGCGTCGTCCCCGCGCCCACGGGCGCGCCCACCGCCGACGGCGTCCGACGGCTGCTGGTGCGCTCCACCGCACGCTCGGTCCGGGTCATCGCCGACCCGACCGTCGCCACCGTCGACGTCGACGGCCCGCACCGCACCGTCCGCGAGGACGACCTGCTGCGCATCGAGTCCGACCTGGCCGGCCCGGAGCCCGGCTCCTGGTCGCAGGAGCGCCCGGCCACCTGGTGGCGCTCCTTCGTCCAGACCGGCGCCCTCGGTGAGCGGCTCGTCGTCCGGGTCAACCCGGAGCTGGCCGTGGAGGCCGAGGTCACTGCCGGCGCACTCGACGTCGTCGGGCTCACGCACGGGCTGCGGTTCCGGGTGACCGCTGGCTCCATCAAGGCCACCGGCTGCGCCGGCTCGGTCGACGGCGTGGTGCAGGCCGGCAGCGCCAAACTCGAGCTGCTGGTCCAGGCGAACTCCCGGGTGCGCTGCGAGTCGGGCAGCATCGACCTGCGGCTGCTGCCCGGATCCGACGTCACCGTCCGCACCGATCTCGAGCTCGGCGACCTCAAGGTCTACGACGCCGACGGGACGACGTCCAAGCCCTCGTCCCGCCAACCGTTGGTCGTGGGTGAGGGCACCGCGACCTTCGACCTCGAGGTCGTCATGGGTTCGATCAAGGTGCGGCGGCCATGAGCGAGCTCACGCACCGGCCCCCGCGGGACTGTCCGGTCTGCTCCGGCCGCCTCGCCGTCACCAGGCTGGGTTGCCGCTCCTGCGGCACCGAGCTGTCCGGCGCGTTCCGGCAGTGCTCCTACTGCGGGCTGTCGGACGACGACCTCGAGCTGCTCAAGGTGTTCCTCGTCTCCCGCGGCAACATGAAGGAGCTGGAGCGCCACCTCGGGGTCAGCTACCCCACCGCGCGGCAGCGCTACGCCGAGCTGCTCAGCCGGCTCGGCTTCGAGGCCGCACCCGCCCCGCTCACCCGCGAGCAGGTGCTCGCCGACCTCGCGGCCGGCCGGTTGTCGGTCGACGAGGCCGAGGCACTGCTCCGTGGCTGAGGGCTGAGGGCTGAGGGCTGAGGGCTGAGGGCTGGGGACGCAGGCGCCGGCGTCCGGACACCGTCCGTCCCGGGGCACGTCCCGGTGTGGTCCCCCCGCCCATCGTGCGTCCCGTCGTCCTGCCAAGAAGGGCGAAAAGGTGCGACAGCGCGCACAGATGGGACCCTTCATACGAGGGCGGCCGGGGGGAAATGCGGTTGAGGGCTGTCGGTACCCCTGCCTAGCGTCGAGACAACCCCCCGAGGAGCAGCCGTGACCACAGCGATCGAAGCGCACGGGTTGGTGAAGCACTACGGCGACGTCAAGGCCCTCGACGGCGTCGACCTGCGGGTCGAGGAGGGCACCGTGCTCGGCCTGCTCGGGCCGAACGGGGCCGGCAAGACGACGACGGTCCGGATCCTGTCCACCCTGCTCCGCCCGGACGCCGGCACGGCCACCGTGGCCGGGTACGACGTCGTCCGGGACGCCCAGCAGCTCCGGTCGGTGATCGGGCTGTCCGGCCAGTACGCCGCGGTCGACGAGAACCTCACCGGGCGGGAGAACCTCTACCTGTTCGGTCGGCTCTACCAGCTGCCGAAGGCGGTGGCCCGGTCGCGGGCCGACGAGCTGCTCGAACAGTTCTCCCTCACGGCTGCGGCCGGCCGGGTGGCCAAGACGTACTCCGGCGGGATGCGGCGCCGGCTCGACCTGGCCAGCGCACTGATCGGGCGGCCGCGACTGCTGTTCCTGGACGAGCCGACGACCGGCCTGGATCCGCGCAGCCGACTCGGCATGTGGGACGTCATCCGCGACCTGGTCCGCGAGGGCACCACCCTGCTGCTCACCACGCAGTACCTGGAGGAGGCCGACGAGCTCGCCGACGTCATTGCGGTCGTCGACTCGGGCCGGATCATCGCCGAGGGCACCGCCGACCAGCTGAAGTCCGAGGTAGGCGGCGAGCGGATCGAGGTGGTCGCCCGCCACGCGGCCGACGTGGCACGGACGCTCGCCCTGCTCACCCGCGACACCGGTGACGGGGGCACCGTGGACGAGCACACCCGCCGGGTCACGGTGGCCGCGGAGGGCGGCGCGCAGCGGCTGGTGGAGGTGCTCCGCGCCCTCGGCGAGGCCGGCATCGAGATCGATGACATCGGACTTCGGCGGCCCACCTTGGACGACGTCTTCCTGAGCCTCACCGGTCATGCCGCCGAGCAGGCCGCCCCCACCGCGGACGATGACGAGCCGGTCGCCACCAGCCACTCCGGGAGGACTGCATGACCGCCACCACCGCACCCGCCGAGGTGTCGACCGGCCGCACGCTGCCGCCCGCCGTCTCCGACGGGCTCATGGTCACCTGGCGCAACCTCAAGCGGATCCCGCGGATCCCCGAGATGGCCGTGTTCGCGGTGCTGCAGTCGATCATGTTCGTGCTGCTGTTCGCGTTCGTGTTCGGCGGCGCGATCCCGCTGCCGGGCGGAGGGTCCTACCGGGAGTACCTGATGCCCGGGATCTTCGCGCAGACGCTGGCCTTCGCGGCCGTGACGACCGCGATCGGCATGACTGACGACATGAACAAGGGGATCATCGACCGGTTCCGGTCGCTGCCCATGGCCCGGTCGGCGGTGCTGTCCGGCCGGACGACGTCCGACGTGCTGTACAACGCCGTGATCCTGGCCGTGCTCATGGCCACCGGCGTGGCGGTGGGCTGGCGGGTCCACACCGGGCTGCTCGGTCTCTTCCTGGGCGGCGCGCTGCTGGTGGCGTTCGCCGGCGCGATGGCCTGGGTCGGGGTGTACCTGGGCATGTCGGTGCCCACCGTCGAGGTGGCGCAGCAGGTCGGGTTCATCACGATCTTCCCGCTGACCTTCGTGTCCAACGCATTCGTGCCTACCCAGTCGCTGCCCGGCTGGCTGCAGCCGGTCGCCGAGTGGAACCCGATCAGCTCGATCGTGGCCGCCTGCCGCGAGCTGTTCGGCAACCCCACACTGGCCGCCGGTGACAGCTTCCCCGCGCAGAACCCGATCCTCATGTCGGTGCT